>JBAZHB010000014.1:0-10416 GCA_041652535.1 Candidatus Babeliales bacterium | reverse complement strand
TGTTTTTTGTTGTTGATGCAGGCATGGAGACCTTGCAACAAGCCAAAAAGCACAATGCTGACATGATTGTCGTTCATCATGGAATGTTTTGGCAGGGAGCTAAGCCTTGTCTTGTTGGTCCTCAACGGGAACAATGTGAGTTTTTACTCAAAGAAGGCATATCGCTTTATGCAGCCCATCTACCGCTTGATAAGCACCCGGAGGTTGGCAACAATGCTCAACTGCTCAAGATTCTTGGATACGATATAGAACGACCATTTTGTAAATATCATGGACAGGATATAAGTTTTATTGGAAAAATAAACAAGCCAAAATCAGTTACGGCTATTGTTAAAATTTTGCAGAGTCAGCTTGGGGCCGAATGCAAGGTACTACCATTTGGGAAAAAGATTATTCACCGTATAGCGGTTTGCAGTGGGGGTGGGGCCAATTATGGCATTCTGCAAGAAGCCTTTGATGCAGAAGTTGATCTTTATCTCACTGGTGATGCAACGGAAATGTATCACCAGGTCAAAGATAATAATTTCAACGTTATTTTTGCCGGACATCATGCAACCGAAATAGTTGGTGTTCGAGCACTATCAAATCTCATCGCCAAAAAATTTGATGTAGAAACGCTCTTTTTTGATATCCCAACCAATTTGTAAAAAGCAGTAAGGATTATTATGAAAAATCTTTTGTCTTTGGGTATTTTGTGCCTCGTGCTCATTGTGGTGTTGATACGTGTATTCTTTTACGCACCTGGCTGGCTGAGATGCCCATGCACCGCGCGTAAATGCTCGCGTAACACTCAATCGTGTTGTGGTTGTAGCGGTGGCAATTGCTGTTCTTCAGAAAAAGCATCTGATGGCAGCCAAGCAACCAAGGAAATAATCAAGGGTGCCTACAGTAAAGTAGCTAAGACCAGTGGCTCTGTTTGCCCAATGGGTGGTTGTTGTGGCGGTGGCGGAAAGCTTTCTGAAGATATTGGCTACTCAAAGGAACAAATCGAAGCATTAGCTGATGCTAATTTGGGACTTGGTTGCGGCAATCCAACTGATCTTGGACAAATCAAAGCCGGTAATACGGTACTCGATCTTGGATCTGGCGCGGGCCTCGATTGTTTTCTTGCTGCACACAAAGTTGGCGAAAAGGGCAAAGTCATTGGTGTCGACATGACGCAAGCAATGATAGATAAGGCACGCAAAAACGCTCAAAAATATAAAATTAATAATGTTGAATTCCGTCTCGGTGACATTGAAAATTTACCAGTAGATAGCGCATCAGTTGATGTCATTATGAGCAACTGTGTGATTAACCTTGCTCCGAATAAAGAAAAAGTTTTTGCAGAAGCATTTCGTGCTCTTAAGCATGGTGGAAGCATGGCTATCTCTGATGTAGTGCTTACCGGAAATTTGACAGAAGAACAGAAACACAATGAGAAACTTTTGAGCGCATGCGTCAGCGGTGCAATATTGAAGGAAGACTATCTAGCACTGTTAAAGCAAGCAGGATTTACAGTAACTATTATCGATGAAGACAAAGAGATTTCTACAAAATGGTTTGGGCATAACAATCTTCCAATCTCAAGTTTGAAGTTTATTGCTTATAAAAAGTAATAATCTACACATAAAGAAAGCTCTTTGAAGCTGTAGTTTTACCGCTACAGCTTTTTTCAAGTTTTATGTTAACCGTTATTTTCCGCAGATGGGAGGGCCTAGCAATGCCAAGCTTTGCGGCATCTCACTCCAATCTAAAGTTCCCAGCCGTCGCACGTTGTGCTATGACGGACAGGCGAAGTATGTCTACTAGCAACAGGACTTTTATACGGTTGCTGATTCAATATTTTGTCCACGTAACATCGATTTGATATTTCGCAATATCTGTGTTTTCTCAGCATCCCTATCTTTAAAAGCATTGGATAGAATTTGCGGGATATCGGCTGCAACCATCAACCCAATGGTAATGATAGCATCTACCCCTTGTGCATTTTTCCTACTAAGTAAAACGCCGCCACAAAGACTCGCAAGAAAAATGATATCGAAACATAGTCGGCAATATTTAAGCATATTAATACCTATACCATCTTCTTGACGCAAAATTTTCTCATGCAATTTATCTTCATATTTTTTAAAAACAGAGAAGCATGCTTTTTGCTGTTCAGGCGTTAGCGTCTTTACATATTCTTCAATACCAGAAAGAGCTGAAAAAAAGTTATCTGCCGTGGCAAAGCAACCATCTGCAAGTAATGGGATAGCAACAAGAGCCGCTTCTGGAAGCATATACCCGCCATGGCGCCCAGATTGGTTAAGCGAACAAAGCGCACTAAGGCTTGCAACAATTTTGATGGATTCCCTTAGAAATCCATCAAAAAAGCCACGCGCCAAAAAGGAAGATTTCTTTGTGTCAAAAGCTGCGTCAAGTAATGTTTCAAATTCTATCAGCTGAGCATAGCATTGATCATTCTCGACCACGGGAAAAGTTTGTGTATTTTTCTCGATAACAGGTGATGTACTAGCTGAAGTTGATACAATAATACCGATGTTCATAATGGCACTAATAAAAATTTTCCGACTTTGAACAAAAAAATTCATAATGGAAGCCCTTTTTAAGAAATCTTAATTCGGTCAGAAATTATACCGTGTGGCACAACTTTAAACAAAGGAGAAAATATGAAAACAAAAATCATTTTATTTTGTTCGTTTTTCATTATTTCATTCAATAATGCAACCACGGTCGAAACATCAGCAGTAAAGACCTTCAATTGCAAGTTTCTGACCTGTCGAGATCGCGTAACGCCACTCATGAAGGCATGCTGGG
The DNA here is from genome assembly GCA_041652535.1 of Candidatus Babeliales bacterium. Taxonomy (GTDB): domain Bacteria; phylum Babelota; class Babeliae; order Babelales; family RVW-14; genus UASB124. The sequence continues at coordinate 7,617 of JBAZHB010000014.1, read as the reverse complement.
AAAGAGATTTGGATACGGCGGAAAAACTTATTAAACAAGGACATGGCGTAAATGAAATAGATTATTGGGAATTTTTACATGGAGGAACATCGGTGCTGGGTTATGCGCTCCTGGGCGAACTTAAGAACGTTGAACGTACGATCGATCATCCCTCATCCATCATTGGCTCTCTTCTTAGAGCTGGTACAAATCCAAATGCAATCATCAATCGAGGTATCATCTTATCACCTGACATGCCTGATATCTGTGTACGCATTATTCCAGTATTAACATTTGCTATTGGTAGAAGAATGCCAGCCATTGCGCATCAGCTTATTAATGCAGGCGCCGACGTTAATGTTACCGATTTTTTTGATCAAACAACACCACTTATTGTTGCAGCTGGATTGGGGCAGTTAGATATAGTTAAATCTTTGTTACACGCGAAAGCAGATAAAAAGTTTAAAAACTGTCATAACAAAACCGCCCTTGATTACGCTCGAGAACATCTGCAACGAGTTAAGGAAATAATTGCGCTACTGGAGAAGTAAGCTGCTTATTTCAAAAAACATCCCAAAATTGAAATAACAGCCTGCTGTTGGATAGAGTATTTCAATTCTGACCCAGATTTTGAAACTATCAGCTTCGTGTATCGAGATAGGTTCTTTTGTTTAATCTTTTGGCTTTACGCAACATTCAAAAGGGTATTTTTCATAGTGAATATAGATGGGTATAATGAGCAGAAAAGTTACATCGTTTTATTATTTCTAACTCTGCGCAACCGCTTAGTAAGAATTAATCATGTCGCACACACGCAAACTTTGTCTCTTCCTCCTCGTCACAATGCTAAATCCTATCTCCGCCTACGTTCCCACAACATGGATGAGCGGAGCTCCCAACAACCTTTATGCTCCAATCGGGTTAGCCAACAACTGCATCAAAAAGAATAAACCACGTTCATTAGCAGTAAGCGCACAAACAAATTTTTTTGCGCTCGCACAGTGGAGCAATTTTGTGTATGGGCAATGCCAAGCAGCTGGCGTTTCCGTGCAAGGCACCCTACTAATGCCTCATTACCTATATTCCCACATCTACGCCGCAGGACTTGTTAACCACCAAAAAGGTTTTGATTATCTTCATCAACATATCCACTACAACACATCGGCAAGTCTTGCAGACACGTATTTATTACTCGGATGGAACGCACTTCACCAACAAACAATTAATTTTTCAATCTATACCTTTGGCATTATTCCCGCGCCAAAGTATACCTTTGGGCTTGATAATCACTTCGCTTATGGCGTTGGGGCCGACGTATCAGCTCGCTTATACAAGAGCCATTACCAGCGCCTTGATTGGCTTACTGATACCGACATCACATTTCTGACGCATCGCAAAGGATTGGCCTGGATCAAAAATAATGGAATCTACGAACCATGCGTCGTCACCATTTGTGCTCACCAACTCCTCAGAATGCGTTCGGCCTTAGCATATCATTATCAGCACTTTATAACCGACATTGGACTTCACTGTTTTTATACCACCGACGCACGCTATAAAACACTGGTCAATGTTCAAACATTTGAACCGTCACAATGTCTCATAGCATTTTTCTGCAATGCGGGAGCACGTGTAAAGCTTGGCAACAATCCTTCATACTTTTCGCTAGGAGCACAGATTACCGAATGCCATCACCATCTTGATTCTGGAAATGTTATTTTTAAATGTGGTATAGAATTTTAAATGGTATAAACCATGGAAGCATATGCATATTCGTTTCTTTTTACTTATCAGCACCTGTTTGCTTATCCCATTAACAACCGTAGGTGGCATTGCTCAATGCCAACGCCCAAATTCTACGCCCACCCCATCACCAATCCCACGAACCTTTAAACTACTCACCACCCTTTACAACGAAAAAAACGACCAACGTGCTACAGAGTTCATCACGTGTATGGAAAATAATCTGCGTAATTCCTCAATAGATACAATCCATGTGCTTTATGACACCGCTAAGGATGACAAGCAAGGAAGCGTCATCCTTACGTATCTTAAATCAAGAAATATTACCATTTCTTATATTCCAGAACGAGCTACCTATGGAGATTTTTTTAAACTCGCAAACGAAAGATATTCTCGTTGCAAGATAATTGTCAGCAATGCCGATATATTTTTTAATGAAACACTCACCGCTCTTGAGCCATATGACGTGAGCAATAAATTTTTAACGCTCACGCGTTGGAATGTCGATCGTGATGGAACACTTGTCGCATTTGATCCTACGGGAGGGTGCCAGGATACGTGGATCTTTCAAACACCTCTGCCCAAATTTGAAAATGACGCTATAAAGATAGGCATTTTAGAGTGTGAACATGCCATTGCTTATCAGGCAAAACAAAGCGGACTTGAGTTATGTAATCCATCGCTCTCCATTCAATGTTGCCACCTTCATCTTTCAGAAATCAGAAACTACGCACGCACCACACCGTACCGGAATATGGGAAAGATTCGCATCATTCCTAAATGCACCGTCATGGAGATTGATGAACAACAACGAAATCTTTTCCGCAAGAATTTAAGGGTTAATGCTGGTCGCCGAAAGCCAATTATAGTTGGATAAAACAAGCACTTGCAACAAATTCTCTGATAAATCATTCTTCATTTATGTTTAAGATTTTCGAAGTTGGATCTCGAAATTACAAGGATAATTATGTTTAAAGAGAAAATCATATGCATCAACATTCAACTCACGAACAAGCAGCTATCAACACGCCAGACTTCGTATCATTTTTAAAAAAAGCAAAACAAGCAACCTATGCCAATAATGCCAACAAGCCAGAACGCATCGAGGGATGCAAAGAATATATTTATCAGGATGGCCCGTGGCATTATCGTGATTATTATGCAGGATCGACACTTTTTGGGGGTATGGAGCTGGTCCGTTTTAACCACCAACCAATCTGGACGATGAGTTACTACGGAGGAATTCTGGAGCCTGCGTTATCGCATCTCACCATCAATACACTTACGGAGCAGGCTATTTTTGAATTTTTAAAAAAAGCTTTATTGCTCTGTACATCAGAGCTCCCGTTACGAGGACCAGAAGAATTTTCTGAGGGGCGGTGGGGCTACAAGAATACGGTTCAGGGATCAATCATGAATTTCTGGGGGCACGAGGTCATTACCTACGATAATGTTATTGTTTGTGAACAAAGATACGTAGGCGGGGGGCTACTGTTTGCAAGCAAAATAGCATAGATTGACACAATGTAGCCACATATATCAGAATACAAAAAGGGATTCTTCATTTTTTGGGGAAGGGAGCTTTATGTCGAAATTGATTCTTTTTTTTATATCGTTTACGTTCATTTCTCTTGCAGCCATGTCAACTGAATTATCAAAAGTTGGATATGTAGGTCTCTCCGCGGACACTGAAATACCGGCGCAGGTTAATTTTTTAAATAATGTATATCAATTCGCCTATCATGCAATATCAGAGCAAGTAATCAAATCAAAAAATTCATGCTGTACCAAAACATCACTTGAATATACATTTTCTTGCGCGCCCAAAGCTCGTTATCAACTACCGCCGCTGCATGTTATCATCCAACAATACTCTAATTCGCCCGTTATTTCCTACAAAGTAAGCAATCAGCAAGATAAATCTTTGGTAGAGCTCGCTGGCGCATACACGATAACAACCGCCAACAGTCACGGGGAAATTGTTGTACAGATATTACAAAAAGTGCTTTTTGACATGCTTCACCATTATTGCCTGGCATTCACTATTCGCAAATGTTGTGAGTGCTTTGGCAAGCTCCATGACAAAGACGTATTCGATGCCCGTATATTTCTATCCTGCGGCCATATATTTCATTTAACCTGTATAACAAAGCAGAATGACGCTGGGAACTATACGCTCGCATCAAAATGTCCGGTATGTCGCAAAAAAATTACGCGCGAAGTATTTATAGGGGAATCGAAATGTGTACATCCAACCGTAGTTTTTTTTAATCAATCATAGAGCTTGTGACTACGCATTTTTTTGATATCACTGCGCCGAGACTTTTCATGCAATCTTTTTTCTTTAGCAACTCGCGAAACACGCGTTTTCATACGAACTTTGGGGACATAAAGCGCCTTTCCTATCTCCTGCGCCAACTGAGCAAACGCAGCCTCTTTGTTCTGTTGTTGGCTACGCGATGCGCTATTACTTACTAATACATCGCCCTCTGTAGTCAAACGCGATTGTAGATTCTGCAATACACGCGTTTGCTGATCAGGCGTCAACGCAATCGTATTCGCCACATTCCACCGCACCGTCACTCGCGTATCGGTTCGATTAACATGTTGGCCGCCAGGACCACCAGCGCGGCTTGTTGTTATTTCAAGTTCATGGGCAGGGATGGTGATGCCATTTTTAATATAAAGATCGTGCTTCATAACTCATCCATTCTCAATTGATACAACGGCCGTGCATCAAAAAGCTATGGGGTGGAACAATCGTTTTTTTTACATAAATAATTGTGACAGGAAATTATCCACTTTAAAAATATTAATACCATTGCGCGTATGTTCATTACGCAGAAATTTTACCAACTGAACGGCAGGATAGGCATATTTTTCATGAAAATATACTAATGGCTTGCTTAATGCATCATCAGAAAGTTTTACTTCAATAATTTGCTCTATTTCCTCATTACAGGTAAGTGCAAAATCTACCTCAACGCCATCCTTAGTTCTTAAATAATGTAAAGCACACTCCTCTGCCTTATAGTCTGTTCTGGCATACACATGTTTAAGCAAACTTACCGCAACCATATTTTCAAGTTTTGCGCCATCATCTCCTTGCACAAGACCAGTATCAAAAAAATAAATTTTCGGTTCCTTGAACAGGCTACGTGCAATATTTTTGGCATACGGAGTTACTCTAAAAACAATGTATAATGCTTCTAAAATTTGAATATATTTTTTTACCGTTGTCGGCGAAACTGCAACATCTTCAGCTAAGGATAAATAAGAAATTGGAGTGCCGACTCTATTTCTGAGCAAGTTAAAAACCAACTGCATCGCTTTAATGTTATAAACCGGATCAAACTCAAAAACATCGGTACTTAAAAGGCTGTTAACATATTGCAATCGCCATCTACTAGCCTCAACAGCATTTGGTGCCATATAGGGCTCAGGAAAGCCACTTCGTTCAATCAATTTTTCCAAATCAACTGGCTCATTTATTTGCCGTAATTCGGATAATGAGAGCGGTAAGAGCCGATGTCTGAAATATCTACCGGCAAGCGAATCTCCCAACTGATCATAAATATCCAAACGAGCACTTCCCGTAATAAGAATCCGCATAGATTCTGGCTTAGTGTCATAAATCCCTTTGATATAATTTTTCCATTCTGACATCTTATGGAGTTCATCAAGAATTAAAAGCTCGGTTGTCGGCAACCATGCCTGACGCTTAATAATCTCTCTATCTGAAATTTGATCAAAGTTAAGATAAACACTTTTGCCAAATTCACGCGCAATATCTTTAGCAAGCCATGTCTTTCCAACCTGACGAGGCCCCACAAGAAGAACAATCTTCTTTTCAAGATCTTTAATTATTATAGATTTTTGCACTCTCTTCATACGACTAATTTACATCCAAATGATATAAAGTCAAGACTTTTTGCCACCTTAATACGAAAAAGTCAAAAATAGCTCAATTTTTTAATCATTTTGCATTTTTTTAAAGAGCAATATCTTGCTATACTTTTATGTATGAATATACGTTATAAACGCCTTAATTTCATTTTCGCCCTTACGCTTGCAGTCAGTGGATTTCCCTCACAATCTCCCATCGATCATCAATCTACCACGGCAACTGATAAGCATACCATGGTGGTATTCATTCACGGCACGATGTTACCTATATTATCATTAAGTGCCTTTGGATCCGCTATTCATCGCTATTTTTGGCATAAAAACCATCATAAATCCTGGTACCAGTTGTATCTGGATAAACTCAAAAAAGTCTCGACCTATCGTTACCAGCCATCAGGGCCAGATGGGCTGAATCCTGCAATCACGCCTTCTGCTTGTCTTGCCGCATCAATGTACCAGGATCTTATTCCCTCTTCCTGCTCATGCTATACCTTTGGATGGGATGGACGCTTAAGCAATCGTCATCGCAGAAAGGCTGCACATCAACTTTATAAAGCGCTCTGTCCTGAAATAGAACGACTCAAGACTACGTGCAAAAATCTTGAGGTAATCGTCATTACTCATAGCCATGGCGGAAATGTTGGACTTTACTTGGCACACGCTGAAAATGAATTCAAAAAAGGACTTGTTATCGACAAGCTTGTTCTGCTTGGCACGCCCGTACAAAGCGAAACAGAAAAATATGTCGGTGCTGCATGTTTCAAAAAAATATATAACTTTTATTCACGTGGCGATCAGGTACAAAAAATTGATCTGATTTCTACGCACGATGATTGGTCACGTCGTAAATTTTCACCGCAGGATAATCTTGTACAAATCGAAGTACGCTGTGGTAGGAAAAAGCCAGGGCACACAGAACTTTGGCTTTTTAATGGCAAAGACAATTGGATCTGTCGCGACAATCTTTCTATAGCACCTTTTCCACTTTTTGTATTTTTACCAACCATCATTCGCGAGCTGGATACACATTACACAACCACATCTAACATCAATTTGAATATCGAACGTGCGTCTGAAAAGCTCTCATTTTCATTTGCTGACGCACGAACAAAATCAGTCGCTGAGCTTGACGAAACATTCTTAGAAAAATATCGAAATAAAATAACCAGATTATAATTGTGCCCCCCCAAAAAATTCAGAAGCTTAACCCTTCTTTGCAACTTTTTTGGCAGCAAGTGCTACCTTTTGTGTTTTGACTACTGATGGCGGTGTTGCACCAGGCGTTTTGCCCGTAATATGTACTTCGTCGACATTACGCAAGAGCCATGCCTTGGTAAAACCTGAATCTTTATCGATGCCGCAGATCACTACGTGTGATGGGAATAAAATTTTATGTTCGCCGCCTTTAATATTGTCAATAACACTTACTACAAACAGATCCTTGCCACGATAATCCTCACCTGGAAACTCATTATGTAACACTTTTAATGTTTTGATATTTTCAAAATCAATTCCAATGTTTGCATCTTCGTCTTTTGCATACAATTTATCGAGGGTGGTTACACCTCCCAAAGATGCTTGTGTTAATTCTATTGTATGCTCTTTGGACGTTCCCTTTCCATCAACAACTGAAATATCATACCCACCTTCTTCAGGAGGGTTAACAAAGTTTACAGTATCGGTTGTTGACTCGGCTGTTTCTCCCATGGGCATAGCGGCGGGCCAAAGTGCTCCAATAAGTAGATAGGTCATTATTGATTTGATACGACGCATCACAAGAATCCTCCTTTTAATAAGGCCAATTCATACAACAAACTTGACTGTAGCATCTGCCTATGCCAAAATTCAAGCCTTTATCACAGCACCTAACGATTTTCCACGAGAGGAAATGAAAATGCAGATACAGAACTTTCGATTTTTGTATGCTGCGCTTGTAGGGCTTGTTCTCATACAAAGCAATCTCGGCGCAATGAATACACCACCTTTGCA
>JBAZHB010000013.1:0-23566 GCA_041652535.1 Candidatus Babeliales bacterium | reverse complement strand
AACGTGTTCGTACACAAGACAAAGGCCATCAACATCTGTATATGAAGTTTTTTGAAGCTGCATATCAAGAACAATGGGTCTCACCCATCCCAGTTGCGCGAATCTTATATGCAACCAACACCGCACTCATCGCTGATAAACTCGCTCGTTGTGGCGGCGGCGTGGAAACTGGCGTTAAATAGCTAAAAAAAGCTTATTTTGTCACCGTGTAATTGCAAAATGGCATCAATGATGCCATTTTGAGACTCATTATGGCATTAGCGATGCCATTTTGCGTTAAGCGAAAAATAGGCCTACGTTCGTCTAAACTTTTTCTCAAACTCACTTTTTTCAATACGCCACATCGTCGGACGGCCATGCACACAGATAAAGCGATTATCAACATGTTCAAGATCATCAATTAATTTTTTCATCTGTTCGTGCGAAAGAACATCGCCAGCCTTAATGGCTGTTTTACACGCAAGCTGAGCATGAATATGTTCATGTAGCGTTGTTCCTAAAAGATTTGTATCTAACGTTGCATGCTCATGAATAAAAGTTGCAACTTCACGTATAAATTCTGCAATAGCTGCATTCTTGAGTTGGGGCGGCGCACTACGCACAACAATTTTTTCATCACTGAGAACGTCAAATTCGACACCCTGTTGAGTTAAAAAATCTTTATGTTCAAGTAAACCATTCACGTGCTCGCAAGCGAGAACAACAATCTCTGGGAATAAAAGCGTAACGCCATGTTGCACACTATAATTTTGTTTCATTTTTTCATACACAATGCGCTCGTGCGCGGCATGTTGATCAATAAAAATTATCTCATTCTCTTTTTCGATAACAAGATACGTTGCAAAAAGTTGTCCAACAATGGAACATGACCATTGCATTTCTTCCGGTTTGGTTTGCACGTGCACAATGGGCGGCGTGACCTTATAGGAAATCGGCGAAGCTCCTGGTGGCATAGCCGTAAAAAATTGCGGCGGGAAATTTGTTGGCGTTGGGGCCACGTTCGATCGAGACGGTATCAATATTTGTTGTTGAGGCCGCGGCACAGAGGTTGCGCTTAGTGTACGCGATACCTGTTGTTCAAGCGTGCGCTTCACCATAGCAGTCAGCATAGTTTGAATACGGCCAGGGTGCGAGAAACGCACCTCTTCTTTTTTGGGATGAATATTAATATCAACAAGCGAGTGATCCAGTGTAATAAAAATAATTGCAGCGGGAAAACAAGCAGCAGGTAATACTCCTGAATATCCTTTGATAACCGCTTTTGCTAATTCGTTATTTTTTACCCAACGGCCATTTACAAAAAAATAAATATGTTGCCTGCCATAGCGCCATACCTGGTGATGCGTAATTGAACCTGAAATAGTCAATTCATGATCACGCACACTTTGATCATTGCACAAGGGAAGCAGCGCGTGAGCAATATCAGTTTCCCATAATTGCAACGCGCGTTCGCGTTCATGAACAACGCCAGGTGCATTAATAACACAAGAACCATCACGATAAAGCTTGAAGTGAAGCAATGGATGGCTTAAGCAAAATGCAGTAAACACACCTTGCAACGCATTCCATTCAGTTTCGTCGCGTTTGAGAAATTTTTTTCTGACCGGCGTATTAAAAAATAAGTCACGAATTTGAATGTCAGTTCCCACGCCACATGCGCAAGCGCTACGATCTTGCAACGTCACGCCACTGTAGTCTATAGCAATTCCAGGAACCGACTCATCTGCGGTATTTTGTTTAGTAGTAAGTCGAACTTTGCTTATAGCAGCAATACTTGCTAAGGCCTCTCCACGAAAGCCAAAACTTGCAACCTGTTCCAGATCATCGACACATTGCAATTTACTGGTCGCATGCGAGGCGAAACAGAGTTCAGCATCATCCTCAGACATGCCACAGCCATTATCAACAACACGAAGCAGTTGCTTGCCAACATCTTCAATAAAAACAGTAATAGTCGTTGCACCCGCATCAATACTATTTTCGATGAGTTCTTTAAGAACGTGTGCGGGACGATCGATAACCTCACCAGCGGCAATTTTAAGCGCTTCGTGAGGTGGAAGTAAATGAATGCGACCCATGTTGAGCAACCGTTGAAGAATGAGGTGAACGACGAGGTAATAGTTGATCTCGTAATACAATAGTTGTACTTACAGGAGTAACCGCATTACCCAAAAGATGAGCCTGCCCAGAGCGCAAACTCAACTCAGCCTTTGAACTTTCAATTACCACAGGAATGTCATGTACTTTTTGTTTACTCTGCAAAATTTTAACATTGCCCTCTAAAATAACTCGCTGGTCAGTTAGAAAAACACGCGCCGTATCTGCAGAGGCTTGGCGATGTGTACTAGTAATGCGAACATTACCCGTCAATGTTATTTGCTTAAAATTGTTAAGATCAGGAGCTTGTATACTTTGACGTGCATTTGCTTTTTTTGTATCAAGTACAATTTCTAAAAAATCTGCAGTAATTGTACTTTGATCAGCAAAAGTAACATGCACATTATTTCGATATTGGAACGTATATTGACCAGATTTGCCAGGACTTTTGGTACAAATTGCATCGGTGCTCGTTACGACAATTTTGGAAAGAGGATCAACTGCTTGACGATGATGAACGCCACCAAAACAGGCAGAACACCATACACTCAAAACAATAACCGCTCCTTTATTCACCAAGCATCTCCGCATGATACAAAGTCTCGAAAAACACTCGTGCAAATTCTGCACGTTCCTCTTCATCATCAAACGAAAGTCCCTTGACCGCATTCACAACATTTTCTGGAGTTACATGATCAGCATCGACAATACGTTTAATGCTACCATTTTCGCCGTACTCAACAGTAACCAATAGAGTTTCAGTCGTCCCTGGGCGTTTCTTATAAGTTGGCACAGCAACAAGCGGTGAACATACGCAGATCAAACACCACAAACTTATTACTTTTTTTATATTCATGATAAGAAGTTCCTCGCAACACAGGCGTCAAAAATCAATGTTCATTTATAACGCAACGCCGAAGAATATCACAGATTTAATGAAAAGCAATTATTACCACGCATAGTTCATGCTTAAATGGAATTCTTGCGCTGATTCATTATCTTTCTTCTTGCGATCAAGCTTAAAGCCCCAGTCAATTTTTGCAGGAACTGGTTTAAGCAGATTCAGACCAAAACCAACTGCATTACGAAGATCAAATTTATCACGTTTGATCATAGCAGGGTTGGAAATGCCCTGTTTTGGCGTATCCCACCCAGCGCCGGCATCGTAAAACAGGTGCGCCTTCATTGAATAGTCGGGAATCAGAGGGAACACCAACTCGACGTTATATACCAAGGCATTACGCGCACCCAGTGGATCATTGTTAATCCATGCAGGGCCAATACCACTCCAGGTAAATCCGCGCACGGTATTTTGACCGCCGATATGATACAACTCTTTGTAAGGAACAGGTTTATCACCTTTAAATTCACGAATTGTTCCCATTTTGGCATGCAATGCAAGAACTAATGGCTCGCCAAGAAGAAACTTATCTATTAAGGCTGTATAAAAGCTTGCTTCAATTTCACCTTTAATAAACCCAAATTTGTGGTTAAGGCCTGGAAGCGCCGTTTTCAAACTGGTCGTCATCTTATAACCATCATTTGGATACACTTGATGGTTACGAGTATCTTTAACTAAATCAAGCCCAATCCACTGAAGCGTACCTGTTTGAAATGTTCGTTGCACGATTGGTTCAAACAATGGATTTGGACGTTTAAGTTCAGTATTTTTCATACTCAGATCTTCTATACCAACATCAAGCACAAGCTGTAATCTTTTATCGACCTGTGGCAGCCAGAATCCAAGACGCACATCGCCGCCCAATACATTTTGTACTGGGGTACCTTTCATGCTGTTACCCCACTGTTCGTACTCATCCCATCGTTTATATACATAAATTCCGGTTGAGATATCGCTATCAAAAATATGTGGATCAAAGAAATGTGCTTCAAGTCGTCGGATACGATGCCTATCAGCTTGAACCAATCCACCAACATCATAACCACGGCCAAACAAATTGAGTTTATCAACTGATATCATACCGCGAGCAGATGGCGTTGGATTGTATTGGTCGGTACCATAACTTAACATGAAATTTAAGTTACCCGTCTTGGCTTCTTGAACATTCATTTCAAGATCAGCAAGATCTTCAGAAATGCGATGTAACTTCCAGTTAATACTATTGCGCTCAAAATAACTTAAATATTCAACGCCGGTACGAGATTGATTCAATTTTTTGGTCGTAATCAAGTCACCTTCATCAATTTCAAGTTGACGACGAATGACTTTGTCATGAGTCACTTTGTTACCGGTGATAACAATACGGTTGGCAAATAGTTTTTTACCTCGTTCAACATGGAAGGTTATATCAACTTCATTTTTCTGTTCATCCGGTTTTACCTGAGGGAAAACATCGCAATAGATATAGCCCTTTTCACCATAAAGATCTTTGATACCATTCATTGACTGCATCAAAAGTTGCTGCGCATAAGGCTTGCCCTGTTCAAGGCGAACCAAAGGAAACAATTCATCTTCACCGTAAACTTCATCACCAACAACATGCAAGTCTCGTACAAAAAACTGCGGACCCTCTTTAACATGGAAAGTAACGGTTATATCGTGCTTATCAGCTGAATAATCAACCTGAGCACGATGAACCCTAACCATCAAATAACCATGATCGCGATAAAAATATTCAATGCGGTGCTTATCAATTTCAATGGCTTCCTCGTCATAGGTTCCACCATTATCCATAAAGCTCAACAACCAATTTTCTCGTGAAAAAATAACATTACGCAATTTGCGATCTGGGAAGTGTTCATTGCCAACAAATTTGACATATTTAATGCTTGATTTTGGCCCATCGTTAATAGCAAAAACTACCGTAACCTTATCTGGATTATCTTTGTTAGGCTCTAACGTATGCGTTATTTTTACCTGGTGACGGCCTTCTTCTCGATACATTTTGCGAATTTGTTCGGTAATATTACGTAACGCTTGTTCGTCAATGGTCGTCATCTTATCGAGCTTAAGTTTGTCCTTAATTTTTCGCGTGCGTAATAATTTATTACCTTTGAATTCACATTTTTCAAGAAGCTTCTTTTCTTCAACAACCACGTACAAATTCATGGTGTTATCATCATTTCTTTCACCATCAAGACGAACCTGATGAAAGCGATCCAATGCATAAAGATGACGCAGCGCAAAGCCACTTTTTTCGGCATCAAATTCTTGATCTATCTTATAAGGAAGTCGACTACTAATAGCTTCCTTTGTTACGTATTTATTACCTTCAATAATAATGTTTTTGATAATAAGATGGTCGAATTGTTTTGATTCGTCAGTACGAGCAGTTACCGTATGTTCAAGAGATGCTTGGAGTTTATCAGCCTCATTTACTACTGCTTCCTGGGAAGACTCCTCCTCATCGTCTTCGCATCGACACATTTGCATCGAAGTAACTATCGCAAATGTCATAAGGAGCAAACTACGCATCAAGGTTTTCAAGCGCTTCTGTCTTTTGACACGATTCATGCAATCCTCTTTGGATGTAGAGCCACCATAAATTAGGTAGAAAACATCAGCTTTTTAAGACGATCTCTGAAGGAAATTATGATACAGATTCGTGGAAAAAAAGCTATTCTTTTTCTGATTCTTTTTCAGTTACACAATTACAATTAACTTTATCCTAGATATCGATAAATAGCATTAAATTCATCACCATATACCTCTCGCGATGGTTTTAATTTCATTGTTTGTTGTTGTAATAAAGTAAGTACCGATGCATCAAGCTCACACGTTCCCTTGACATCATCCTGATCATGTTGCATCACATACGCAACCACATTATTGCCAACAATATCAATATTGACATCAGCATCAACCAAATTTTTTGTCTCTTCAAGGGCCTTAACAATAAGCGGTGTCATAACAACCGCTGGCAAAGGAAAAAGCGGAGACGAGTATCCTTCAGGATCCTCGGACCACATCAAAAACCACATTTCTTTGTGTGTAGGGTCTTTGCTTTTACGCACAAATACATTTTTTCCTGACATCAGAGCATCAATTATTGATGGTTCTTTGCCTCGATAAACTTGGTTAGCAACAGCAACATCCTCTGCCCGGTCAATAACAAGTTTGCCATTCATTATGCGACGACCAAGCATGATACGAGCTTGAACAACACGAGCCCCACTTCCTATTAGATTTTCTTTTATCATTAAACGCTGTTTGCTAATCGTTGTTTTTTTGGAACTCACCCAATCAAATCGTTGCACCCAATCTTCTCCTGAATAGATATTAAAAACCTTTTTAAAAATTGGTGCCTGACAGAAAGGCTCTGTTTCAGCTTGCACAGGAGAACCATACATAATAAGCTCATCAATCACCAGCGACCGATCTACAGGAATATAATCCCATATCTCTTGTTGCGTACGCGTTCGTGCTCCTTCTTTTGAGGGAAGATTACGCATAACCGCCGCCATATCATGCAAGGATTCATTTTCTTCTTGATCTGGTGAAAATTGGGCGCTTGTATCACTAAGCGGCATACTAAAAAGTTTTTGCACTGCTCCAAGATTAAGCGCTAAATTTCCGCCATGTGAATGAGTAATAATGCGGACTTTGGGATATATCCCTTTTGACCTCAAACGGGCAAGTTCTGCGCAGAGAGCATTATAAAAACGGATAGCTTCAAGGCGCCTATTGGTTTGACTCAGAAGACCACTCCATCCAAATGCATAAAAGTAAGTTTTTCCTTCTTCAGGAAAAACTTTTTCATTGATAACTTCATATGCTTTAACAATAGGATAAATAGCGAACTTTTTTGTCTCTGCTTTATGTGGATCAAATGATGGTTCAAAAGCTATAAGGCCTTGTTTAAGAATCGGTTGATGACGATAAAAAAAACCATCATTACGTATTTTTGAGGTTATCTGCTGATATTCAGTACCGTAAATACGATCTGATAAAACATCAGAAATGTTCAAGAACCCTAAAAGCGAACCAAAACTTCCGTGAACAAAAATAGTCATCCATGGCTGGCCAGCTACAGGCTTATGCACACGCCTCAAGGTAACAACGCCAAAAGCAACCGCAATCACAATACATCCGATTACAATTACATTAATCGTGCGCGACTTCATAGTTATTCTCCACTTTTCGATCAACAAGCCAACCGCTTAAGTATGAGCAGGAACAAGATACTGTGCAAGCTACGCTCAGGAAACCTTGTACCAAGGCGCTTATAATAGGCTCTCTCAAAGCTTTTGAAAGCTGTATCTTGTATTTTGGCATCCCATCGCATAATATGAGAATAGGATTTTAAATTATTCGGGTGGGGGCTGTATGAAGATCATATTACTCGTCTCTCTTTTAGCATGTGCACAGACAACACATCTTGTTGGAATACAACCGGCAATAACAAACGAATTAAACTGGAAAGAATCATTACAAAAATCATTTGATACGCACATTTCGTTTTTACGCGCGATTATCGACCAAGCCGAATCTCCAGCAGAAATAAAAGACTTTTCCGGATATTTCGATCGTCTCATCTCATGGTTTACTACTACGATTGCCAACATATCATCGCCAACCGATCCCCTGTATGAGCAACTTAACGATAAAGTGCAAGCGCTTACTCGTTTGGTTGGTATACAAAAAAATGCCGAATCAACATTAACCTCAATGATCGTATCATCTGCAACTGTTGCAGAAATGTTTCCGCGTCTTCGTCTTGCGCTTTTATATGAAATAAACATGCTTCTCAATCAATCAATCACAGACCATGAAGCAGCATTACAAGCCGCACAAAAAACAGCACGCGCTGCTCGTTGCGTTACTGAAAAAGAAGAAATTAATAAATTAAATGCGATCATTGATATCAATCTCAAATCATATCAAGAAGAAAAAAAGGCTCTCAAGCAGACACTGGTCAGCAAGCTTGAAAAAGCATATAAAAAAAATCTTGCTCTTCACGTACAAACATTACAACAATCACAACGTATTCAGCAGCAAACAGAAGCCCTTAAATTAAACGCTTCTCGCATTGGTCACATCGCTGGAGAAGATGAAACCTCACCAATGGAAAAAGACGCTGGGGCTGAAGCAGAGCAGGCGCAACGCACATTTCTTGAGCTTGAATTAACCCAGTCCAACGGAAATAACGAATAAGAAAAAAATGAACCAAATGCTTTTTTTGTAAAAGATTTGTTATGGTTACACATAACTGTGGTATGATTTTAGGACTGCAAGTAAAAACGGGCTCGGATTCAGGTACTGCAGAAAAAGGTAATAAGTTAAAAAAACGGGGAAGGAGCCTATGCGATGCCCAAAATGCGGAGGACTAATGGTCATGCAGTCGTTTTTCGATCATTTTATTAACTTTGAGGGATGGAAATGCCTTAACTGTGGTAAAATAATCGAGAAACGCGAAAATACCATCAAAGATGACTCTTTCGGGATTTTTTACCAACGGCAAAAGCTTAAGAGACAAAACGACTAATAGCATCTATGAAACCAGTCTTCCTTAGTATTCAAGCAACATATGCTCACGTACACCTCGCTCTTTTTACTAAGAGCGTGTGCAGTGTCCGTCTTTCAAGCACGCAATCGCGCGCAAGTTCTCATCTTATACCTCTTTGCATATCGCTTCTCGATAAACAAAATCTTCGCTTACAAGATCTTGATTTTATTGCCATCGACAAAGGACCAGGCGCATTCACCTCACTTCGTGTTGCGCTTGCTACCGTTAATGGCATAGCCTTCGCTCATCACCTACCACTCATTGGCATCGATAGTCTTGACGCGTTTACTCATGACATAACAACACAGATAACAGCTCACACAATTCCGGCATACCGTTACATTCTTGTACTTCTTAATGCCTACAACAATGATGTTTACTATTGCCTGTCATGCTTTAATACGACTACAAAAAATTATGAATCCTGCACTAAAGGCTGCGGCAAAATTGATGCCGTTCTTGCCATGATCATCAAAGAATTTGCGCCAAAAGAACTCATCGGAACGGGTAACGGATGCACACAGCATCTTGATCTGATAACATCGTTAACAAAAGAGATTCATTTTTATCATCACGATCAAGCGTTACCAACCGTTGATAGCATTGGTGCTCTTGGATTGCAGCAATTTTCTACCCAAGCATCACCCTGCTACAAAATTGAACCCAATTATCTTAAATCTCAGTATTTTGCGATTGCGCAGCATCCGGAACAAAAAAAGAACTCCTAAACGCTCCAACGCATAGTGCCATTGCTTCTTGCGAACGAAGAATGGTTGGCGTTAAGGACATACCAATCGCACCCGCTTGTTCAAGCGCAGTACTTTCGGAATCAGTAAAACCACCTTCTGGCCCGATAATAATATTGAGTGTTGTTGGATGACGCGTAACAATAGTTTGCAACGTTGAGAGAAAAGCAGAACCTTCAACATGCCCATACACCGACGCCGTAGATGCTGATGATGCTAATGCATGGTGCCGGAGAGCTTCATCAAAAGCTAGTGGCTGATTAATCTGCGGAATAACAAACTGATGCGCTTGTTCACAAGCAGCAATCATTACGCTCTTCATACGCTCAAGCTCACGCTGCCCACCCCACTCACGTTGCGTTTTTGCAGAAATGAGAGGCGTTATCGTCGTAACTCCCATTTGAGCAGCATAATAAACAACATCGCTCCACGCCTCACGGCGCAAGAGCCCCATAAAAAGATTGATCGTGGGCTCCAACGGCTGTGCCTCCCAGAGCTGCTGCATAATGCCCTCAACCGTTCCTTTGGTAGTTAAGGATTGGAGTTTTATTTGAAGCACTTTTTGATCATCGAAAAATACAAACTCATCCCCTGGCCGCGCGCGCAAAACATGTGCAATACGATGCCACAAATCTTGATCGCGAATGCTGCACAATTGTCCAACATGGCGCGATGAAAGTAATGTTAGTGAACGTTCTGCGTAGAGAGCGAAGATGTGACGATCAGAGATACTTTCTTTTGACTTCATGGCGTACTATGGGGAACATCAGATGGTTTAATATCTGTTAAAACAGACATATCAAGTGGCTTATTATTATTGGGACTTGGTTGTACCCCGCTCTTTGAAGCATACATATGTCGCAACCACCACAACAAAATTAAAGCAGCAGTAACAGAAAAACCAGCAATATACGCTTTTTTATGTTCTTTAACATGTACTGACGCCGTATCTTTAAACTTTACTGCTTTCACTTTTGCATATTCAAGTGCACAACGAGCTATCATGCGGATTTCTTTGGTCAGGCTAGTATTTTTTTCAATAGCATCAAGTTGTTCAAATGCCGCAGGATCAATGATCAAATCATTCTCTTGCCCAAATTCACGTTCTGGTGAAGGTGGAACCTGCTGAGCACACACCATGGGCATAGAATGACCAATCATAAGAGCAAGTAATAAACGTAGCGTTTGTTTCATAATGAGCCTTATCAAAAAGTATTTTCCTTTACCTTTGCCTATTTTTCCCTATAACCTTGATTTAGTCTAGTATTTATCATGTACCAGGTCGAAAGGTAGTGTATGCCCGCCCCGACGATGCTTGTCATTTTGGATGGATTTGGCTATCGCACTGAGCCAGAAGGCAACGCTATTGCCAAAGCCTCCATGCCTTTTTGGCGGTCACTGTGCGCAACATACCCTTCAACGCTTTTAAACGCCTCTGGAACAGCGGTAGGACTTCTTCCTGGTTACATTGGTAACTCAGAAGTTGGCCATCTTACCATAGGGTCAGGACGAATAGTAGATTCGCTCCTAAAAAAATTTCACGACGCCATTCAAGATCAAAGTATTTTTTCAAACAGGCTCTTAATTGAGCATTTTTCTCAGCTTAAACAAACCGGCGCAACACTTCACCTTATGGGGCTACTCTCTGATGCCGGCGTCCATGCTCATCAAGAGCATCTTTACGCATTGCTCAGGCTTGCACATCAATGCGAACTTAGCAATGTCGTTGTTCATGCATTCCTTGATGGCCGCGATACGCCACCCCGCTCAGCTGGTCGTTTCCTTGAACAGCTTTCGGTATTTTGTTCAACACTAGGGTGCGGCACACTTGCCAGCATTCAAGGACGTTTTTATGCCATGGATCGTGATAAAAATTGGGAGCGCACACAGCGGTCATATGAAACATTGTGCGGCTTAACACCACCCCCCGAACGCGCTATCCATTGGCACTCGGTGCTCGATCAATCATACCAAGCTGGAATTTACGATGAATTTGTCGTTCCTATTATGCTCGATCCGCAAGCAACCATTAAACAGGGTGATGGTGTAATCTTTTTTAATTTCAGACCGGATCGCGCCCGCCAACTTACCGAAGCGTTCATTAATCCTTTCTTTGAACTCTTCAAAAACCCTCTTAATACTGGAAATAAAACGCTCGCTTTTTGCATTACAACGACACGCTATGACCCACAATTTTCGTCATTCAATAATGATATATTATTTGAATCAGAACGAGCCGAACATACGCTTCTTGATGAAATAGCACGGCAAATTAATCATCCTTCGGTATTTCTTATTGCAGAAACCGAAAAGTATGCTCATATCACCTATTTTTTTCGCGGTATGCGCGAAACACATCTTGCACATGAAACACGCGCTCTTATCCCTTCGCTTAAAGCAAAAAGCTATGCAAAAACACCCGAGATGTCGGCCCCCATTATCACCAACACCCTTATTCAGTCACTTCGACAAAATCCAGCGACATTCTATGTTGTCAATTATGCTAATGCCGATATGGTAGGACATTCAGGAGATCTTGAAGCAACGATCAAAGCCTGCCAAATCTTGGATCGACAATTATCATGTCTCTATCATGAAGTTGTTGAGCAGGCGCAGGGAACCCTTTTTATTACCGCCGATCATGGAAATGCAGAAGAAAAGCTTGATGCACACGGCAACATTATCACGGCACATTCATCAAATCCGGTTCCTTTTATGATCGTTAAAAAATCAACCGAACGAACACGTCCTCAAGCACCATTTACCAACAAGCCATTATTTGGCTTGTCACATATTGCCCCAACAATCCTTACCTCAATGCATCTGAGGATCCCATCGTGTATGGAACAAGAAACCATTGTCGTCGAGTAACAAGGGAGAGGCATATCCAATGCGTGCGCTAAGAGAACGATTTTGGGCAACATTGCCCCACATTCCAATTATAACTATCGTGTGGACCTGTTATCTTGTGTACCGAAGTTTGTGGAGCAATAGTCCCTTTCCTGATCCAACGCTTATCAAGGCTCATTTATTTTCAGCGCTTCCCATTACCCCCATTGTACTCACGTTCTGTACGCTCCCCATTGGACTTGGAATTATGCATTTCAAACGAAAATCACAATTGGTTCATGATAACGCTGAAGAGGTATATCAATTTAATATTTGGTTACTTAAATTTTATGGATTAGCGCTTTTGGTTGCGCTTATCGGATTATTCACACATTTTAGCAAACTGATCTCTGCTGCAGCAATTTTTGCGCTCTTAGTATCAACGCTTTGTATTGTGCAATCATTTGGCGGCGTTGTAACAGCCCTGCATGGACGGGTATTTCACTATTGGTATCCGTTTAAAAAAGATTTTTAAGAAACGCGAAAAAACTTTTTGCCAACTGCTAGCACAACGCCAGCAACAAGAATCAAAAGAAATGGAAGCGATATTCCCAACGCAATAATGCGGTGCAAACAAATGCCAAGTACTACACAACATCCCGCAAGAGCCAACAGTGGCAGCCACCACGCAATACGTTTTGTTGCACCAGTACGCACCGCATACCATGCTGCAAGTGAACTCAAAAGATATGCGATAACTTGAGCAAAAACAGCCATATTTTGCAGCGGAATTTGTTCAACCGTAATCAACAAAATCAAACAACCGATAATCACTTCAACCAAAAAGCTTACCCATGGAACATTAAAACGATTTACCTTCGTTAAAAATGATGTCCCCGGCAACTGGCCATGACGCGCAATGGTATGAAGATTCCAGCAGTTACTTGTCAGCAATGAAAAGCAGGCACCAATAATAGATGCAAAAACAGCTCCATTAATTAATTGCGCAATAAGAGGATAGCTTCCAAGAGCTCTAAGCCCTATGGCAAGCACAGGCTCATTAATACTTTTAAATTGTTGTCCCAAAATGCCAAATGACGCCACCAAGAAACAGATATTAATTATTGCAACAATAGAGAAAGCACTCAATATTATACGCTTGATTGTATTACGCGCATCTTCAATCATATTGGTAATGGCACAAATTACTTCAAATCCAAGGAGGGGGAATAGAGCAATCGGAATAGTTTGCAATATATTGGTTACGTCGTGAATATCCTTAAAATTATTTGGATTAAATAAGTAAAAACTTGCACCAATCGAAAAGAGAATGGGAATAGCCTTAAGCGTGGTAAAAACGTACTGAACTCTTCCACCAATTGAAACGCCCATGCTATTAATACCAACAATAAAAAAGAGCATTGCAGCATCAATAAGAAGCTGCGGAGCATATTGCATTGCTGGTATACGTATATAGAAAAATTCAACAAACTTATGCATCAAAACGGTAGCGGAAACTGTTTTGCCAACAAAATATCCCCAACCGCTCAAAAAACCATACCATGGGCCAAGGTAGGTATTGCTATAAACATATAAACCGCCAGCCACGGGGTGAAGTGAGGCAAGTTCTGCAATACATAAAATTAATGGTAACAAAATAAGAGCTGCAATGATGTAGCTCACAAAACCAAGAGCTCCTGCAATCTCGGTGAGCGGTCTAACACTGATAAATAAACCAGCGCCGATCATGGAATTGAGGCAAATAAGGATAGCCTTAGTCGGTGTTATGTTTCGTGTGATCATGATTTTCCATAAAAATGTGAGAGGCTTGCCTAAAGACGCCTCAAAGATATAAAAACATGCGGTTCATCGTATCACAGCGCCATGGTCAGTGCAAATATCTTTTTCTGGGCGCAAACATCGCCTGAAGCGCAAGCCCAACAAACCAGGTAACCGCTACAATAACCCCAATAATCTCCCATTCGCGTATACCCAGCGGCACCATTTTAAATATCTGCTGGAAAAACGGTACGTACAATATCATCAATTGAAGTGCGAACGAAAGAGCAAGTGCACTTACAAAAAGAGGATTAGAAAAGAATGGGGTTTTATAGCGGCGACGTACCATATGTGCGCGCATTAATTCTAAAAAAACCATCGTCGTCAGCGTCATTGAATATCCCATAGGAGCACCAGACTTAAATCCAATAATGCTTGCGGTCATTGTTCCAGCCGTCATTAAAAGTCCAACAAAAATGAGTTCGCCAAAAAAACGTTTCGTTATGATCGGCTCTGATGCTTGTCGTGGGGGTTTATTCATGGCGCCACGGCCTAAAGGATCAAGCCCAAGCGCAATAGCCGGCAAACTATCGGTAACCAAATTAAGCCACAAAATTTGAATAGGCAGTAATACAATATACGCTTTCCCTTGCGCATCGGTAACGCCATAAAGCGTGCTTATAAAAACAATCAAAACTTCTGCAACATGCGAAGAAAGCATGTAATTAACAAATTTAATAATGTTGTCGTAAATACCACGTCCCTCTTCAACTGCATTAACAATTGTTGCAAAATTATCGTCCACAATCACCATATCTGAAGCCTCTTTGGTCACTTCAGTGCCCGTAATACCCATCGCTACCCCAATATCTGCAGCTTTGACCGCCGGAGCATCATTAACCCCATCCCCTGTCATTGCTACAACATCACCACGAGCCTTAAGCGCACGAACAATACGAATTTTATGGCTCGCCGATGTTCGCGCATATACTGAAATATGGGTTATTGCTTGAGTAAATGCTTCATCACTCATCTGATCAAGTTCTGCCCCCGTTATCACATCCTGATCCTTTACCTGCATCCCAACTTCACGCGCAACTGCAAGAGCTGTTTGTCGATGATCTCCCGTAATAATAACGGGACGAATGCCTGCCTTTTTACACAAATGAATTGCACGCTTAACCTGAGGGCGTGGTGGATCCATCATGGCAAAAAGGCCTATAAAAGTAAGATCGTTTTCAGCAACATCATGCGCGGATGTTTGTGATACAACGTTTTTTGAGGCAATCGCCAAAACACGCAACGCTTGTCCTGCCCACTCATCAATTACACTAACAATATGACGTCGCTGTTCCGAGCTCAACACAATAGGACCCTTGCTCGTCATTATATGGGTTGATTTTTCAAGGATAATATCTGGAGCTCCCTTAACAATAAATAACGGGACCCCGTCTCCGCATAAAACACTCATAATCTTACGGTCAGAACTAAAAGGATTCTCGGCATGACGCGGATATTGTTGCTCAAGCTCTTGCTGCTCTATTCCCGCCTTACCAGCAACAGTAATGAGCGCGCCTTCAGTTGGATCGCCTGAAACGAGCCAGGTGGAACGTGCAGGATAAATAGTCGCATTACTACACAAAACGCCAGCACGCAAAATATCCATAAGCTCAGGGTTTTCTTGTGCACTGATTGGTTGCTGCTCTTGTTCAAAAGTCCCCTGGGGGGCATACCCAACACCAGTCACATCAATTACCTGATCATTAAGCCATATATGCCGTACGGTCATTTCGTTAAGTGTTAATGTTCCAGTTTTATCAGTACATATCACCGTAGCACATCCAAGCGTTTCAACCGCGCTTAAACGACGCACAAGTGCCTTACGTCGTACCATACGACGCACCCCGGCTGCAAGGGTAATGGTTATCACTGCCGGTAACCCTTCGGGTATTGCCGCAACTGCCAAACTTACCGCGCTCAAAAACATAAGAACGGGCTCGTGACCATGCACTATTCCAGCAATCAACATCACGCCGGTAATACCAAAAAAGAACATCACAAGCTTGCGTTCAAAAACCCCTAATTGAATTTGCAGCGGCGTTTTATCATTAGGCTCATCTTCAAGAATGTGGGCAATAATACCTAATTCTGTTGCAAGTCCTGTTGCCGTTATAATCATATGCCCTCGCCCACGCACAACAGTCGTTCCCATGAACGCCATGTTCTTTTTATCACCTAACTCGGCAACCGGCTGTGGCAATGCCTCACTTATTTTACTTACTGCCACAGACTCCCCGGTAAGAGCCGCTTCCTGAATCGCCAACTGATGCGCTTGTACAATTCTTCCATCAGCAGGAACGACATCGCCTTCTTCCAATATCACGTAATCACCCGGCACCACATGAGCAGACGGGACGACTTGAACAATCCCATGGCGCATGACACGTGATGAAGGTTGAGTTAATTTACGTAGCGCCGCAAGCGAACGCTCAGCACTATATTCCTGAATAAAGCCAACAATCGTATTGAGCATAACAATAACACCAACAGTTGCGGCATCGACCCAGTTTCCCAAAAAGCCCGAAATTATGAGTGCAATTATCAACACCCACACCATAAGGCTTGCAAATTGGTTTAAAAAAATTTGTATGCCTGCAATTTTTTTGCGCGTTGGCAATTGATTTGCCCCATACTTATTCAAACGACGCGCTACCTCCAAGGGAGAGAGACCTTTTTCACTATCAACACCAAGATGGCTACATATATCCTGGATAGAAAGCGTCTCCCATGACAATGACTTAGTGGTTTTCATAAAACACCCTTATGCTTACCTCTATGCAATAATACGTTTAGATGTAAGCAAGCATTGCGGGCACAATCAACACTTTTAATATTTCGCGCATCAAAGTCTCGACACACAGCGAATTCCGGTACTTTCGCCTTTACAAAATATTTCTTGCCAATAGACTCATGTGGTGGTGTTTTTCCCCTTACAATACGGCTTAAAAGAAGGGTTCTTATGGCAACATTTTTTTATATGTTTTTATGGATGGGGGTTGCAGGCATAGGCGTTATTTTTACGATCATTATGCAAAGGCTTCTCAGCCAACGACAAAATTCAGATGAGAAATCTGCACGTATTGCGTTCCTGATTCGTCAAGGCGCAATGACCTTTTTGCGTCAAGAATACACAATTCTTGCTATCGTCATTCTTGTCGCGTTCCTTATTATTGCTCACGTTTTTAGTCGTACCGCAGGCCTTGCATATGTTGCCGGCGCACTCTCTTCAATGTTTGCAGGCATTATTGGTATGCGCGCTGCAACTCGTGCTAACGAGGCAACAACCGTTGCTGCCAAAAATGAAGGCGAACGCGCTGCCTTTATTACAGCACTTATGGGCGGCTCGGTCATGGGATTTGTTGTTGCAAGTCT
Organism: Candidatus Babeliales bacterium; assembly: GCA_041652535.1. Taxonomy (GTDB): domain Bacteria; phylum Babelota; class Babeliae; order Babelales; family RVW-14; genus UASB124. The sequence continues at coordinate 6,216 of JBAZHB010000013.1, read as the reverse complement.
TGGTCTTTTTGGACTTGGCATCATCTTCTATCTTTTCTATGGCACCGCATACGACATGATAAAGATTTTCACCTGCTACGGCGTTGGCGCAAGCTCTATCGCTCTTTTTGCTCGTGTTGGCGGCGGCATTTATACCAAAGCAGCCGACGTTGGCGCTGATCTTGTAGGTAAAGTTGAAATGGGGATTCCTGAAGATGACCCTCGCAACCCTGCGGTTATTGCTGATAACGTTGGTGACTGCGTAGGCGATACTGCAGGTATGGGCGCCGATATTTTTGAATCATATATTGTATCTGTTGTCAGTGCACTCGCGCTTGCAGTTTCACAATACGCCAACAACCTGGTGTACATCACCCTACCTATTGTATTGTGCGCCATCGGACTTGTTGCCTCATTGATTTCATTATTATTCTTCCTCAAATTTGCAACAAAGATCGAAACCTTCCTTCAAAAAACCACCTATCTTGCTATTGTGCTTTTCATCCTTGGTGCATTCGCCTATTTGTATGCATTTAACATTGATCTTAATCTTTTTGGATCAATTGCACTCGGCGCCTTTGCAGGTATACTCATCGGTCTTTCAACCGATTATTACACGTCGGGCAAACCTATTCGCAAACTTGCTGAAACATCAAAAACCGGCGCTGGAACCAATCTGATTTACGGACTTTCTCTTGGATTTGAATCAGTTGTTTTCCCTGTATGTGCAATTGCCATCATTGTTTTCATTTCACACTCATTTTTTGGCGGCCTTTTTGGCATCTCACTTGCAGCAGTTTCAATGCTTGCAACGGTTGCCATAACCATGACCGTTGATGCTTATGGCCCAATTGCTGATAATGCCGGTGGCATTTCAGAAATGTCTGGCTATGGTCCTAATGTTCGCAAAATCACTGACAAACTTGATTCTCTTGGCAATATGACGGCCGCATTGGGCAAAGGTTTTGCTATCGGTTCTGCTGTTCTTGCAGCACTTGCTGTTTTTGCAACCTACTGCCAAGCAGCACACATTCCACATCTTGATCTTTTTAACGCCGTTGTCATCGCAGGTTTCTTTATTGGTGGCACACTTCCATTTCTTATCTCAGCACTCACCATGCGTTCGGTAAGCCGTGCAGCATGGAAAATGGTGCTTGAAGTTCGTCGTCAATTTACTGATATCAAGGGGCTCCTTGAAGGAACTGCAGAAGCAGATTACGCACGCTGCATCGGTATTAGCACACGCGCAGCACTTATTGAAATGCTTCTTCCTGGGTTTATTACCATTGCTGCACCCATCATTATTAAAATTGCATTTGGTGCGCAAGGTAGCATGGCGTTAGGCGGATTCTTGGCCGGCGCAACATTGACGGGTGTAGTTCTTGCACTCACCATGGCTAATGCTGGTGGCGCATGGGACAACGCCAAGAAATACATCGAAGCCGGAAATTTGGGAGGCAAAGGATCTGATGCCCACCGTGCAGCCGTTGTTGGCGACACCGTTGGCGATCCATTTAAAGATACCTCTGGTCCATCACTTAATATTTTGATCAAGCTGATGTCGATGTTATCGCTCTTGCTTGCAATGATGTAATTCTTTTACCCATTTAAAAAAAAAGCCCCGCTTTTTATGCGGGGCTTTTTTTATGTCTCAGCTTACTCTTCACTTTCCTTTTCTTCTTCAAAAATCGTCTCAAGAACCTGCAAACCCTTAGGGGAATTTTTTTTCTGAGCACTTCTACCTTCATCAACTGCTGTCTGTAGAACATGTTGAATACGTATATTCATGTGAGCATTCGATATCTCTTCTTTTGAGCGCAATTCAGCAAGTATGTCGTGAAATTTCAGATGATCTGCATACACAACGGCACTCCAGCCACCGGCATCAGGCTTATTAATGTAGTGCTTAAGCTCAAAGATATTAATGCTCCCAATAATCAGTTTTACTTTTTCCAAACTTCCCGACATGGTTGCAATAATCAAAGCTGTTCTGCCATAAAGATCATATAAATCAACGATTGGCAGTAACTTATACTCTTGTGCAAAATTACCATGAAAACCTAAAAGTGTTTTTACTAATTCAACAGGTCCGTGATCAAGTGCCTCAAAAAAATATTTATTCCAAAGTTTTGCTTTTTCGACGGGAGGTTGCAACATAACATAATCATCCGTGGCCAACAAAACTTGAGGATCCTCATAATAATCACTCGATTCATGTTTCATGGCGCTGAGGGCACTGCACTGAAAGATCAGGCACAAGGATAAAATCTCTTTCCAAAAAACCGATTCCATAAAAGCCCCCTCCCTTATTTAGTATTTTTAATGCCAATGATCGCTATTTAATTTTTCCACCTTTTTCATCATCTTCATCACTCGGATCCTGGTGCGAACTCCCTTTTTCATCGCTTAAACACATCAATGCGCCGCTTTTCAACCGTCGTAGTACCTCGCACGGATAAACCTTACGCAAAATACCTTCTACCTGCTTCATCGTCTTTTCAGATGCATCGGAACGTAAAGCCTCAATAATTTTCATGTGATGGCTAAACGCTGCATAATCAAGGGCAGTATGTCCATCTCTATCTCGTGCATTAATATACGTAACACGATCTGCCGGTCGAATATAACGTAAAATTCTTCGCACCGTTGGTACAGTATCAAATTGTGCCGCCATCATCAGCAACGTCGCTTGTTGTTCAGAAAAAAATTGCGATAACGATGGTGGATTTACTGCTGAATCAAGAAATTCAATAAGGCTACGTGTTTTACGCCAATTTTTTTCTTTGAGCGATTGGTTCATGCAATCTGACCATGCTGCAACATCAAGATAAATTAGTATTTTTGCTTTAATGGGCTCAGGTGCTTCATTAATAGCCACCAACTTACCCATAAGAATTGAAAATAACGCCGCGCCTAGAAAATATTTCTTCTTATTGCCATGCAATAACATACACGCTCCCCCAATCTACAAAATCCCCCGACTTTTATACTTTTTAAGCGTAACGGATATGCGTGTGCGCAACAAGGTTTTACCTATAAAAAGGCTGTTCTGTAGTATTCTAAACAGTCATAGAATCATCAGATGATGTCGAAGAAGTAGGGCTCGCTTGAGATGTGGGCGTAGATACATCCTCATCATCACTCGGATCGCCTCCAGATAATTCGCTCAAACACAAAGGTTTTCTTCGTCGATTAATATGTACATATCCTTTATAGTACTCATTGAGTAATAATAAGCGGTCACATGCTGTGCAACATACTTGTACATTTGCATATTTTGATAAGAAACAAAGAATGCGCATACACTTAGAAAATGTCGCATAATCAAGCGCCGTCCAGCCATGGCTATCCGCATAATTAACATAATTATTTACAAGCTTTGGCTCAACACGACGAAGTATCATTTGAACGATTTTAAGGCTCTTAAGGCCCACTGCTAGTATCAAAAAAGTACGCCCATCTTCATCTGTAAAACGTGTAAGGTCGGGCGATTTAGCTACTTGATTATGCACATTCAATAATTCGAATGCGGCCGTTTTATCTTTTCTAGTTAATGCATCACAGAAATGCGCTTGCCACAAATCAGCATCCGCTTCCTCATCTGTCCGTTCAGCAAATATTATCGCATCTGAAGATTCAATATCACTTGGTTCAACAGAGTCCATTCCCGCTAGCGATACCATACAGGCCTGAAACAACAGCACTATTGCATTAATACGTGTCAACATATATTAAACCATCCTTTACACTTCTGAATCTGGTTCCTCAGTCTTTTCTTCAAGCGTATCCAAGGGAACTTTGTCCATGGCCGCCGCAAAATGTGCTACGGTAATGTCGAGCAATGTATCATTTTTATGAACGGAAACATAATATTTTAAAAGCTCAACAAGTGCACCATGTTCACCAAGCTGCGCATAATACTCCATAGTATGGCCTTGAGCATCTTTTTGATTGAGATAAGTTATGCGATCTTCAGGTGATATACATGCCAAAATTTTTACCGCTACCTCATACAACGATTTTTGTGCAGCAAGCATTAAAAGCGTTTTCCCCTGATCGGTAACAATCGTTTTAATATCAGCTTGTTTTCCCGATAACGATAGCTTTGTTAAAGAAGATAAAACTTTTTGCGATGCCCCTGCGCTAATATCTGCAATAAGATGATATTTCCAATCATCACTTTTATGCAATGGGTCAAGCATACATAGAGCCGGCGCAAATATAAATCCCATCACAATAACTATAAGACCTGTAACGCTGCGATTCATGCAATCCCTTCCTATCATCATTGCACTTTTGCTACGTTGTAACTATTAAACAAAACTTCTCATGAAGGATAGGTAATAATGAAAAAGATATTTTTTTTTCTTAGCATCCTCAATGTCTGCCTTCACGCGCACCAGCCAGTTTTCATGGGCCAACGGTTTATCCTCACGCTACCCGAAAATAAAAATTTCACCAACTTAAAACACTGGCTTGCTGCTACCAAACCCTCTGGCGTCATGCTGCTGGCTTCCCACGTACGCAATCGTAAAAGCGCACGCGAATTGATTTCATTTCTTCAACACGAAGCAAAAAAACTTGGTCTTACCAGGCTCATCGTTGCTATCGATTGGGAAGGCGGTATCGTATCGCGCCCTAACGAACAAGCAGGATTCAATTCTGTCCCAAGCCCCTGGCTTTTGGCATCTGCAGGACGATCAGCAAGTTTTATTGCAGGCATGCTTATTGGCCAACAGCTGCATGAAATCGGCGTTACCATGAATTTTGCACCATCGCTTGATGCCTTTGATAATAATAACCACATCCTTGCAACACGATGTTTTTCTTCTAATCCAGACACTATTTTTACATGCGCTCAAGCGTATGTGCAAGGACTTACAGCTCAGGGCATTACCCCTGTTATCAAGCATTTCCCTGGACTTGAATCTGCAACCAAAGACACTCATCTGAGCACAGCAACGCTCAGTAAAAATTCATGTTCGCTGTTTGATCGTATGCTTCATGATGGCACACCGTGCGTTATGGCAACACATGCCATTGCTCCACAATTTGGTAACACACCGATAACGCTTTCTCGAACAGCAATTGCGCGCCTAAAAAAATGCAATCCTCATGTTATTTGTATCACTGATGACTTTTGCATGAAAGCACTATCAGCCAACTATGCGCTTGATGATGCTGCGTGGAAATCACTCTCGTGCGGGTATCATCTTATTATTTTTTCTGGCACACCAGAGCAGCAGCAAAAACTTATTCAAAGTCTTCAAACACGTTATGAAAAACTTTCTACGCAACAAAAAAAATCATGGACTGCGGCGCAAAAATTTATTACACACTTCAAAAACACTCAGAAAAATATCGCGTCTTGTCATCTCAACGAACCTGCTGTTGCACAGCATCTTGCACAACGTTGCATCACCATTCCTACGCCTACGCCATGCATGCGTAAGAAAACCATCAACCTTATAACCACCAATCTTGTCAAAATTCGTCCGCCAGAAACCTGGTTTATCAGCAATAACCAAAGCTATCTTGCACGTTGCCTTGAACAACACTCTGTCGATGTTAATGAAATTATTCTTAATCCCTGTTCTGAAAAAAGCACGCAACAACTCAGTACGTTTATCAATAACGCGCAGGTGAATTCATCAAATCCTATCGTGCTTCAAACTTTTTTCTACGCTGATGGAGACTGGAATAACATTCAGCAAAAATGGCTCAACATCCTCAGCCCTTATCAAAACAATCTCATTATTATTTCACTCGGGCACCCGCATGAACGCAATTTTTTTCAGCGGGCAAACATTCTTAATCTTGGCTCATTCCACCAACCGCTTCTCACGCGCGCCGCTCAACTTTTGTGCACACCCTATCCTCAATCGGGCACCGATAAACTCTTTGCCGCCAAAGAAAAGCTCCTCCGTGGCAAACGGTTTGGGGTGCTCTGTCACCGATGCAGCGTTATTCATACCAATGCCATACAACGCTTTCTTCCCGATGCGCTTTATGAATGGGCAACAGCCTGCAATGACACCACCAAGCTTATGGCACTCTTCAGTCCTGAGCACGGCATGCAAGGCTTACAACAAGCAGGCGCCACCGTTAATTCTGAACAAATAACACAATGGGGATGTCCTTGTTATTCTCTTCATGGAGCACACCGCCAACCAACACCGCAGATGCTCAAAAATCTTGATGTCATACTTATTGATCTTCAAGATGTTGGCGTCAGAT
>JBAZHB010000012.1:0-24598 GCA_041652535.1 Candidatus Babeliales bacterium | reverse complement strand
AGGAATTCCTGAAATATTGTAACGGGCTGCAAGCGAAGATACTACATCAACATCAACGGAGGCAAATGTAATTTCGCTCATTTCGCCGGCAACTTCTTCAAAGACTGGTTTCATAGTCTTGCATGCACCGCACCATGTTGCACTAAAATCAACTACCACGGGCTTTGCTGACTGCAGAACATGCGTGGTAAAATCGGTTTCAGATTTGATCTCAAGAACAGAACTTGCTGCACGTCCTGGTATTTCATGACCATGATTGCCACATGAGCAGGAACATCCAAACCATTTGCATCCGGAGATCAAAGGCAAGCTAACACTCAGAAGCATAATAAGTAACAACTTTTTCACCGTATCCCTTTCACATCTATGCACAGCATCAGATAAAAACACATCAAAAACAATCATATCTAGAATCTATACCGATGTACAGCTAGCTTAGGAATAGTTAACGTTTTTGTAAGGAATTGAAAATGTTGCACAAACATCTTCACCTCTCTCACCTTATAGTCCTCTGTTGTATTGCCTTGGCCTTTATAAAAATTTATCAGCACAATCTTATTATTGGGCTTAACTACGAGCTTCAGCGACTTGAAAAGCAACGGTCGCAATTAGCCAAACAACGCAACGACCTTTTGGCAAGCCTTACCCAACTTCATGCGCCAGAAGTTGTCATGCGCCAAGCGCAAACTCACCTAGGAATGACGCCACAAACCGTACAGCATGTCATATACCTCACGCCACAAACAACAACTATTGATTTTATTGGAACAGCATCAACCAACACTATTCTTACTACGTTACACCTTGATTCGGTTACCAGCCAAACGGGGGAAAAACATGCTTGCGCGTGATTATAAAATACGTGTTTTTGTCATCATGCTCTGCTTTTTGGTGTTGTACATCATCCTTGCTATCCGACTTTTTCTCATTCAAATTCGCCAAGAAGAATTTTTTAAAATTCTTGCTCGCCAACAACACGAAATCGAAATTACTCTTACGCCACGACGGGCTTTAATTTATGATAACAGTGGCAAAATGCCACTCGCATTCAATCGTGAAGTTCCTTCAGCATTTTTAATGCCTCAACAACTTATCGAGCAGGAAAAAACATTACGCTTTGTGAAAAAAAATTATCCAGACGTCTATGCACGACTCAAACAAAACCCCGACAAACAATTTTTATGGCTTGATCGCAAACTAAGCCCTCAAAAATATGCTCAACTTGAAAAGCTAGGGCTCCAAGATGTACATTTCATTAGTGAATATCAACGCTATTATCCCTTTGCCTCAACGGCGCAGCTCATTGGATTTACCGATATTGATAACAAAGGAACAGCAGGAATTGAGCTTGCTTTTAGCGATGCCCTTGGCGGCCAACCAGCGCATGTAAAGTTTGAAAAAGATGCACGATCAGGACTTTTTTATTTTGATAAAGCGATACAAAAGCAAGGAAAACGCGGGCATACGCTTGCGCTTACCATTGACGCCAATCTTCAATCAATAGCTTATTACGAACTCAAGGAGGCTGTCGACCAGCTTCATGCGCAAGGTGGATCTGTGCTGATTCTTGATCCCGATACAGGAAATGTTATTACCATGACTAACTATCCAAACTTTGATCCTCATCAAAAAAGCGTTCCTTCTCTTGAAATGATGAAAAATAGTACCGTATGCGAATGTTATGAACTTGGCTCGGTCATGAAAGCATTTTGTGCGCTAGCAGCGCTTGAAGAACACGCAGTAACCTATGACGAGCCGATAGATTGCGAGGGACGTTTCGGCTACATCAACGGTGTTAAAGTAGAAAATCCAACAATTTCGCTCCTCAAAAAGCTTGAAGAAAATAATAATATTTTGCCCTTCTATGATGTCATTAAATATTCAAGCAACGTTGGTATTGCCAAAGTTGCTCAGCGGCTCGGGCCAAAACTTTATGAGCATTTACGCCGCCTCGGATTTGGAAGCAAAACAAATATTCAATTTCCTGGAGAGCGTAGCGGATTTGTTAATCCACCTGATCGTTGGAGCAAACCATCACTGGTCGTCATGTCATTTGGCTATGAACTCATGGCAACACTTCTGCAACTTGGCAGAGCTTTTTGCATCATTGCTAATGGTGGCAACGATGTACAACCAACACTACTTGTCAACCAACAGCATCAAGTTCATCAAAAACTTTATAGCGCCCAGGCTCTTGATGACCTAAAAAATATGCTCGCACGGATTGGGGAACGGTGCCAGATACCCGAGTTCAGGATTATGGGAAAAACAGGAACAGCACGATGTATTAAAGAGGGTAAATATTCTAAATCAGCACACAATTATACTTTTGCAGGCATCGTCGAAAAAGGAAGCTACCGCCGTGTCGTCGTAACATTTATTCGCGAGCCTCAAGAAACTAAAACGGTATGGGCGTCTGAAATTGCATTACCACTCTTTAAAGCTATTGCGCAACGTATGATTGTGCATGACCGGATACATAAGAGATATGCTATTTAGATTGCTATTCTTCTTCGTAAAAAACAGCATCGCCCCTCGAAATCGATTGATCATGTTTGTCTTGCTCATTTTTAAGGAAGCAATCAAGATCAGCTAACTCACGAATCTCTTTTTTATCTTCATTTTTTGTATACGCACCTGTAGCAAGAAGCATTTGTACTTTAACACAATCACCACTCGCAACTGCATAGTTCAACGCCGTCCAGCTACGGTAACGTGTTTGCAGATCAAGACGAGCACCAGCTCGAATCAAAATTCCAAGTATTTCTGGATTTGCTAAATAAGCAGCTTTCATTAATGCGGTACATCCATAAATATCTTGAATATCGAGCAACGCGTCATTATCAACCAAATTTTGCACAGCCTCAACATCATTATTACTCACTGCACGCATCAATGCTGTTTGGCCCTGCGCCCCCTGATCATTAATATGTGCTCGGTCAATATCAACTTTTTGATTCATCGCACACGTACTTTGTGTAATTACTAATCCAGAAATTATTATAAGGAACAAGATCTTTTTCATAAGCAACTCCTTTTTATAGTGATTTCATGAAGTGCTTACTATAAACAGAGGGTTGCTCGAAATCAAATATTAGTCTTCGATTTTATTTGATGAGTAACTCGTCGTTTCTTAGGTGCTGGGAAAATCGCCTCGCCTTTCAGTGCGGACAAAACTTCTTTTTTATTTTTAAGCGAGCTTTGTCGTAACAACATCCGTGCAGTACAACCTTCACAATCTTTTATCAATGGATTAGCACCAGCATCAATAAGAAGAGCTACTATTTCGGCATATCCGTACAAAGTGGCTTCCATAAGCGCCGTTCGGCCACTATCATCCTGAATATCAAGTGGATTTATAAGATCACTTAGCATAAGCTCACGAAGATCATCTATGGTCATGTAAGCAGCGCCTGCTTCATAAGTAGCCTTCATTGCGGAAATAAGTAATCTGACAGTTGTCGTTTGGCCAAAAACAGCCGCTTCGATTAATGCTGTCCCACCAAGACTATTACGTAAGGTAAGTTTGGCTTTTGCAGCAATAAGAAGTTTAACAAGATCATCATGGCCATTAATACTTGCCTTAATCAAGGCGGTATTACAACACCAATCTTGAAGATCAAGAAGAGCTCCTTGTTCAATCAAATATTTTACTGCCTCAGTGCATCCGTATTCAGCAGCTTTCATTACTGCTGTTTGTCCATCATCTTCTTGCACATCAATATTTATTCCATATGCAAGGTGGCGATCAAGCATGGCAGTATCATCATCTTGAGCAGCTTGTAGCCATCGTGCAATAATTTCGCGACGAATTTCATCACCTGAAAATTGAGCTCGTACAGAAACTACGTCTAGACTTTGTAGAATAAGCATTCCCATTGCTATCAAAAATCGCTTCATAACGCCCCCTTTTATATACAGATTAATTGCACGCAGTTATAGAAGTAACGTATCAAAAGTCTGCTTGTTCAATCAAGAAAAAGACCTGCACGAAAATAATTCGCACAGGATCAAAAAAATAAAAGTTCTTTTTTAAAACTGTGCTTGAAAGGCGTTAGGGATATGATCAATTTGGTAGTGATTTTGCTCAAAAATCACTGTTGCTACATCAAAACGGAGGACTTTTTCGCGAATTTGGTAGGCAACAATAAAAAATTTGGCTGCTTTAATAATTCGTTGCTGTTTTGGCCAGGTAACGGCTTGGGAAATCGGAAAATACTCGTACTGACGCGTTTTAACTTCAATAAATGCAACGACCTCATCTCGCTCGGCAATAATATCAACTTCGCCGCAGCGCGTACGGTAATTACGGGCTAAAATAGTAAAACCTTGTTTTTCAAGCCAATCGGCAACAAGCGATTCGCCGTGCGCCCCGAGAAGTGCCGTCTCTTGCATCACCCACCCACTAATACCTATAGATTAGAAAATAAACGATCGTTTTTCCGTAAGATTCTGCGCCATCAACGTAAATTCTGATGTTGGATACTTGGTCAGAAGCTCATCAAGATTTTGTCGAATCAACTTTTTGTTTTTCTCTTTTTGAGCCAGCTTACACTCAAGATACAAAAGTTGATCTTCGTGCTCTGCAAGAACAGCAGCGAACTTGTGCTTGATGGTTTTTAGACGATGACCAGCCGCATTGTATTTGCCCTTGTTGAAATAAAAGTTAAAAACATAGATTTCTTTGTTAAAAAGCTTATTTTCGCAGAGTTTTTGAACATCTCCGATCTCTTTTTTGAACTTTTTATAGGTTCCTTTTTGGAGATATTCGCGGCATAGTTTGATGGTATCTTCAGTCTCCGTTTGATCGCAGTGGACATCAAGCGTTTGCCGATACATTGAAAGAATTGACTTATACTTGGCATATTCAGCTTTGGCATCTGCTGGATACAGCTGATTGAAATTCTCATAAAGTTCGTGGGCGGCTTGATAGTTACCTTCGTCAAAATTCAATTCGGCAAGGTTCATTTTTACCTGATGTACTTTTTCGTTATCAGAAAAACGCCCCAAAGCCTCTTCTAGATACCCCATGGCATCATCGTGATGTTTTTTCTGCTTAGCCCTATCAGCACAAGCATTGAGTTCATCAAATGACATATTTTCTTTTTTCTGTTCTTTGGCACAGCCGGCAGCAAGGGCAAGCAGTACTACACACGCTCCCTGCACGGTATAAGCCTTGAAAAACTTGGAAATAGTCATTGCCATGATTTTGCCCATAATATTAGGAAAAATGCTTCTTTATGATATCCCTATAAGGCTACCATTCCAGTTTTTTTTGTAAACCAGCGCCCGGAAGCATAAAATCGCACATTGGACATGCTAGAAAGATAGTGCAATCTCTGCTACAATTACCCCTCTGATACTGATAATATCGTTACCTAAAAAAAGGCTTTCCTATGAACAAGAGAATATTTGTAGCTCTTACCCTCTCACTGGCAACCGTATGGATCTTTAATTATTATGTTGGGAAAAAGGTACCTTCTGCCGCCTCAGGAGACCCTGTTACTGTAGGACAACAACAGACACAATCGGTCCAAGGACAAGCATTTAAGGTAGCAACTACGCAAGATCTTTTTAAACCGCTCAATCTGACAATCGACTTTGCCGAACAAAAACTTACAACGCCCGAACAGCTTGTTACCGTAGAGACTGATTCTTGTACCGCCACGCTTTCAACCTATGGCGCAACATTGACCAGCCTTGATTTCAAAAAGCATCACGGAAAAAGCGGCGCACCACTCAGAACTATCTTCAATAAGGGCGCTTTTGATCCTGCACAACGCCAAAAGGGCTGCTTCTTACTCGCCCTTGATACCAAGACTCCTTATATTTATACCCTGGTTGATACGCGCAAAAGCAATAATACAACCGCAGTCACCTTCATGACTGAAAACGAATCTTGGAACATCATTAAGACCTATGTCTTTCATAATGAGAGCTACCAAGTTGACCTCGACCTTCGCTTTGAACCTAAGGGCGCATCAGCATCAATCCTCAAACCACGTATCTTTTTTGCAGCACCTTTTGTCGGTGAAATTACCGATGACAAGATAACGCTCTGTGCGTGGAATGATGTCAAACAAACGCTAGCCCAAACTGCCCCTGAACAGACTAAAGACATGGCCTGGTCATGGCAGAGCCAGAAACCACTATTTGGCGCTCAAAACCGTTATTTTGTACATACTTTGATTGGTGACCAATCACGTTTTGTACAGCGCGCTTACGTTAGACAATTTGACGCACATGACATATTTCCAATTCTTGAAGGGCCTGAACTTGCAGCGCAACAAAGTTCATGGAAACTCTCATTTTATATGGGACCAAAACTTTCTGGACCATTGGGACAAGCAGATAGTCGTCTTGAAGAATTGCTCTCATTTGGCTGGCTTTCATGGCTTTGCAAATTACTGCTCAAGCTTCTTTCTTATCTGAACAGCTTGATTGGTAATTTTGGTTGGGCAATTATTATCATGACCATTTTGATCAAATTGCCATTTGCGCCTCTTTCAATTTATTCACGCAAACAAATGGAAGTTTATCAACATTACCTTCCTTCAATTAACAAGATTCGTACCAAATATCGTCACGATATTAAGATGCAACATGATGAGCTAACAAAGTTCTATCAGGATCATCAAATTTCACCAACAACACAGTTTGTAGGCTGTTTACCGCTCCTTATTCAAATGCCTATATTGTTCGCTCTTTATCGTGTTCTAAATAATTATGTCGATCTTTATCAAGCTCCATTTATCGGATGGATTACCGATTTATCCGCAAAAGATCCTTATTATGTTACCCCTATACTCATGGGTCTTTCGATGATATGGCAGCAAAAAGTCACGCCGCCAACTGATGAAAAGCAACGGGTCATTATGATCTTTATGGCAATTTTCATGACGGTAGTCTTTGCAAACTTTCCAGCTGGCTTGGTACTTTATTGGTTTATCAACAACGTACTGACAATTGGCGAAGATTACGTAAGGAAATACTTCTTTTCCTAGGCCATACCCATGTTTTGGCAATTACCCGTCTTTCAACAGCTTATTCGGCAACTTCAGCGCGTGCCTTATCTTGCATCAAAAAATGTGTATAAAGTGGCTATTCACTTTCTCACAAGCGACAAGGCAGCAGTCGAGCAATTGTGTTCTACCATTCTTGAAGCCAAGAAGAAATTGTCACCTTGTCCACGCTGTTATAACTGGGCTGAAAATGAGGCGATCTGTACTATTTGTGCCAACCAACGACGGGATCAGCACACTATTTGTGTAGTGGAAACGTGGTATGATCTTTTTGCGCTTGAAAATGCTGGCGAATATTCTGGACTTTATCACGTACTAGGGGGAGCTCTTTGTCCGCTGGAAGGCATTGGGCCTGATCAACTCAGCATATCAGCTTTACTGAGCCGAATTGACGGCTCTATCTCAGAAGTAATTTTTGCCACCAACCCAACACCAGAGGGCGAAGCAACAGCAAGTTATATTTGGTCAAAAATTGATAAGAAATCCATACGTCTGTCAAAACTTGCAAGTGGCGTCCCAACAGGATCATCGCTTGAGTACATGGATCGCGTAACTATTGGCAAAGCATTAGTAGGTAGACAACCATTTTGAAGCGCACCATCAAGCTTCTCGGTTTCGCGGGAAGTTTTATTTTTTTTGTTCAATTACATGCCGTATTTGGTGATCTTGCTCGATCATGCGGCATGGTAACCGTCAAAAGCATTTCGCAAACCATAACCGATGAAGGTACTATTGTTTTTGAAGGTGACGTTGAAACGCTTATCGATAGGCATCTTCATATTTGGGCCGATCGCATCACTATTAACAAAAGAAACCAAACCTTATTAGCCGAAAGCCTGCCCAATAATTCAGTAGTCATCGAAGATGAGAACTTTCTCTTTCTTGCAAATAGCTTCACCCTTAATGCAGCAAAAAAAACAGGCTGGGCAAAAAATTTACGTCTTCATGTTGAAGAAGGACACTTTGCCGCTCGTTCGGCAAAAAAGCTTGATGAAAATCGCTGGGAACTTGAAGATATGACCTACACCGCTTGTGACGCCGATGTTCCTCATTGGCGCATCCAAGCATCCAAGGCAACTGTTCATGGAAGTTACTTTATTAGCGCTTCAGGAATTCTTTTCAAAGCCGGAGGAATACCACTTTTTGGATTACCGCGATTTGTATTTCCCATCCAAGGAAGATCAAAATCAGGTTTTCTAATTCCACGGTTCGCCTATGACTACGATTACGGAGTAAGTATTAAGCTTAATTATTACAAATATATCTCCCCACATGCAGATACCACGCTTGGTGTTGATTGGTGCGACCGTAAAGGAACTGTTTTTTCCGACGAATTTAGATGGGCTCGCACTCCAGAATGCTACACAACTTTTTACGGTCAGTATGCTATTTTACGTGATAGGTTTTTGCAAAAACAATCGCGTATTGTCAAAGCAACCGAACACCGTTATTGGATAACCGGAAAAGATTTCAGAAAATTTCATCGCACGAATAGCCCTTATGACATTAATACACTTCTGCGCGCCGATTTTGGTACCGACAAAAAAATAGGTTATCACTTTTTCAGCAGCACTAATGACGTTGACGATACGTACAATAATTCGTTTATCACGCGTATGCAGACGCCCTCAAACCTTATCAATATCGATCTTGATACGCTTGAAACAAGCAGAAAATACTATAGCGAATTTAATAGTGATAAAACCAATGCGTTTATCGTCAAAGAAACTGAAGATCATGTCGACCAAACTTTAGTTCCCCATGTTGAATGGAATACCGTATTTACAAGGCTTGGTAATTATTTCTATTATCGTCATGATTTTTTCGTCGACCACCTTTTTTCGCGGCAGCAAGAATATGAACGCTGGTACGTTAATTCGGTACTCACACGACAGCAGGAACCTGTTCCACTTATTAAAAGCAATTTAATACGCCTTCTCTACCGCGGACATTTCAGCGGAGCAGCACATACTGCACATAACACACTCAGCGCTTATGTTCAACCAACTTTTCAGCTAGTTAGTTCAACTGCATTTGATCATGCATCTTCGGGTAACGTCCTTGAGGGACGTATTTTTAGCCATGGAGCTTATCGGCTTTTTGGGGAATATGGAGCAGAATGGGCGCTGCCTGAAGGCGTCGTTTATGCTGCTGATAACAGCTATTCATACGCACTTCAGCCGCTTATAACCTGGGAATATTTGCCTAAATTTTATCAACAAAACTGGTATTACGTCGATCACTGGGATCGCGCTTATCCAAAAAATCAAATCGCTTGCACGCTCAAAAGTACCTGGAATATACAAGATCTTCAGCTTGGGCTAGACCTTGTCCAAGGTTATGATTTCTACCAACGATCCGACATTTTTCCTTTACGTCGCGGAGTTAACGCGCAACATCTTCTGCCATTTCGTTATGATTTTATGCTTCAATATCCAAAATTTTCACTTGAACTTGGACAAGATTACGAATGGAAGCATACAACCATGCTGCAATCCGATTTCAATGTAGGGTTTGCCATCAGTAAAATCAATTGCAGCCTTGGGTATTTGTTTCAGCATCGCAGTCTTGAATGTTCTCATGAATTACTTTCGCGTATCCCTCACTTCATAACAGCAAATATATCCGTACCGCTAGGACGTCAATTTACGCTTAGTTATGACGGACAATTTTATGCAACCAAGAAATCATCTATCTTTAGGTTGGCTGGTTTTGCGCCCCTGGTACATCGATTACGACTTGATTATGATGGGCACTGTTGGGGAATGTACATCGGTTACGAAGAGAAAAAATACAAAGAATATGGCATTGGGCGTGACGAGCGTGCTATTGTTTTTGCGTTCCGACTTGAGTCACTTGGATCTTTTGCCAAAAAATTTAAACGCATCCCCTCAACCGGAAACGTTCCATGAAAAAAAGAAAGGTAGTGTATGGTATTTGCACCCCCAACAAATTTCACGCTCTTCAAGCAACGACGCAAACAACTTATTGAATCGCTTCGTCAAAACAGCACCGACCCTCATATCATCATGCTTATTGCAGACATCGAAACCGATCGCCATATTTTCCGCCAAGAAAGTTCATTCTATTACCTTACCGGCATCATAGACCCAGCCGTAGTTTTGTGCATCTTTCCCAATGGCAAAGAAATCTTATATATACCGCAATTTGGCATCAAACGTTCAACGTGGACCTCAACGATGGTGGAGAGTCCTGATGATGCTTCAAAAGTTGGTGTTGATGAAATTCGTTTTTTAGGCGAAAAAACCGCAGGCTATTCTTATAGCTCAGTTTTCACCAAAGAAAAATATATGCGCCTCATTAATGACCTTGCCAATACATTACAAACTCATGAGCACATGCAGGTTGCAACACTCCATGACCAATCACATGGAGGAACATTATGGCATATTGATCTTTATAATCATTTTATCGCAATGCTTCCAACACTTGCCCATAGAACTATTGATTGTTCATCTTATGTCTTTGAAATGCGTCGAATCAAAGACGATTATGAAACTGATCTCATTTATAAAGCCGTTCAAATTACTACTATGGCACATAGAACAGCCGCAACGCTCATTGAACCTGGTACCCATGAATACGAAATATTAGCCGCCGTTGAATGCGTATTTACTCAAGTTGCAGCAGCAACGCCAGCATTCCCTTCAATTATTGCAAGTGGTGAAAACACAACGATCATTCACTACACCGATAAAAAAAGACAATTGCAAGCAAATGATCTTGTCGTTGTTGATATTGGCGCAGAGTATGGCATGTATAGCGCTGATCTGACGCGCACCTATCCGGTTGGCCAAAAATTTACACCTCGCCAACGCGAAATTTATCAAAAAGTTCTTGATGCCCAACTGTATATTGAATCAATCGCTAAACCAGGCATGTTCCTTAAAAACTCTCGTTATCCAGAAAAATCGCTCCATCATTTGGCAGTCATCTATTTGGAACGGCAAGGGCTTGCTCAATATTTTTGTCATGGACTCGGACATTACCTTGGACTCGATGTACATGACGTTGGTGATTTACAGCAACCATTGCAACCGGGAGAAATTTTTACGCTTGAGCCAGGCGTATATATTCCTAACGAAAATATCGGTATTCGCATTGAAGACAACTACATCATGGCTGATGATGGCATCGTATGTTTAAGCTATGAACTACCAAAGAATCCTGACGAGGTTGAACACATGATGAATCTACAGACACATAACAATGCATCTCCTGAATGAGATCCCAATGGTTAAACAAATATTATTTATGCTTCTCTCATTGACGAATTTAAACGCAATGAGCCAAACATACGAAACAGTTGAATATCAATCTTCACCAATAGGAGAAAAACTCTGCTTTGCCATTCAATGGGGAGAATTTGCAGAGTTTCAAGAATTAATTATGCAAAATCATGACAGCATCAATGACCGAGATAAACTTGGCAATACACCGCTCATAATGGCAACCATCAAAGAAAATCCACTACTCGTGCATATTCTTCTTGAAAATCATGCAGACCCGCTTATCACAACCCCTTATGGGCAAACAGCACGCAAGCTTGCTCAGCACTTACATGCGTTTAAAACATCCCATATGGAAGATATAAATAATGATTATAAGACACTTGTTAGCAAAAAAGTAAAAACAGAAAAAGAATTGCGGTACATGGTCCATGTATTGGAAGAAATTGAACGAATGTCGTCATCGCTCACTAATCTTGAAGAAATAATTCAGCAGCTTGATAGTGCCCATTAATACATAAATACTATGGGGCTGATACATACTTCAAAAATATCAGCCCCTATTTGAAAAAAAGTTTAACGCGCAGTATTCTTAGCGCATCCGTCGAATTAAGCCTTAAGATAGGCTTCTTTTTATCACAAAGAGACAAAAATCTCGACGCATTGTATATTTTCTGGGTATTTTTAAGATGTTAACCACGTTAAAACTGGATACACGGGGGGATTTTCGATGAAAGATAGTTATTATCTAAAGCTCATACGCACCAATTGGAAAGCTGGCATCACCGTTGGATTGGTTTCTATTCCATTAGCAGTATCCCTTGCCGTTGCAACCCAAACAACCCCTCTTGTTGGCATTATCACGGCAATCTGGGCCGGACTCATTGCTGCAATCTTTGGGGGCAGCGATTACAATATTATCGGGCCTACAGGGGCTCTTGCCGGTGTACTTATTGTATACACTAGCAAATATGGCAACGGTTGCTTACCAATGATCGCCATTTTGACCGGCATTCTGATCTTTATCGCCTATATATTTAAATTTGAGAAATATCTTATTTTTGTGCCTGGAAGCGCATTACATGGTTTCATTTTGGGCGTTTCAATTATTGTTATGCTTACCCAGGTCGAAGCCATCTTTGGACTTCCCCCACTTCCTAAACATGAAACTCTTTTGGGTAACGTGTATGAATCATTCTGTAATATCAAACTCATGCACCTCCCGTCGTTTATTCTTTTCTGCTGCATGTATGCATGTTTAATGATTTTTTCATTTTTTATTCCCCGAATACCAGGCGCAATTGTCATAACGCCTGTTGGCATTTTGATCGGATACCTTTGTTCACGTGGTTTTTTGCCCTGGGCGCTTCCAACCCTAGGAACAAAGTATCATGAACTGCATTCCTCGCTTTTCCAGTTTCCTTCATTAAAGTTCAATCTTGCCTATTTGCTTCCCTCAGTTTCAGTAGCAGCAATATCAATCCTTGAAACTATGATTTCTGCACGCATAGCCGATGGAGTTACTAAAACAAAACACAATAGACGCAAAGAAATGTTGGGACTCAGTTTAGCAAATCTCGCTTCCGGTTTTGCTGGTGGACTTCCTGCAACGGCAGCGCTTGCACGTACATCTCTTAATATTAGAAGTGGCGGCACACATAAAATTGCTGCAGGCATCAGTAGTATCTTTATTGCGCTTGCTTCGCTCTGCTTTTTGAGTTCATTCCAATATCTTCCGCTCGCAGTAATTGCTGCAATCCTTGTTTACATAGCAACCGGCATGCTTGAAACAGAACATTTCTGGTATATGTATCGCATCGACAAAAAAAATATTGCCATATCTCTTATTGTTGCGTTCTTTACCGTATATGAAGACGCCATCGTCGGCATTCTACTTGGCGCCGTCATTGCCATGTTGCTCATGATGCAACGACTTTCGACAGGTTATCATGAAATTATCATCAAAGGGCGCGAAGAAGAGCTTCCTGCTGATCAAAAACAATCTACAACCCGTGACAACACACTCATTTATGCCATTAAGGGACAATTAGCTTACATTAATGCGCAATCGCACCTTGCTCATCTTGAAAATATCTCAGCGGATTATGCCAATGTTATTCTTAAACTCCGTGATGTCTATTTTATAGACCTTGACGGCGTTGAAGCCTTTAGCGAAATTGTACAAGCATTGTCTGACAAGGGTAAAAACGTTTTTATCGTCAGTCCAAATCCTGTTATTGAACATTTGTTAAACGAAAGCACACAATTCAAAGAGCTTCAAAAAAATAATCGCGTATACCCGGAACTTAATCAGGCTATTCAAGGAATTAATCAACTCCAACAATAATTATTTGACGCCAGGTTATTGTTTCCGTAAAAATAGAGGGGATTTAGAAATTTTGAAGCGAAGACGCAACGGCGTCGCAAGGGGCGGAGGTACTATGAAGGGTACGACTTACGGACAGGTAACGACAATCGGCATGTTTATTATCAATGACAATGGAGAAATATTTCTCTGCCAACATTATGACGAAGCAACAAGAATCCATGTTTGGAATATACCGTATCTATTACATGATAACGCCCAATCCACCGTATATACCGCTGCTCAAAATTATTTGCAGTCGCTTGGACTATGTGGCGAACTTCATGAGGTTTTTGGTAAAGAACATGCAATCATTGTGCTTACCACATTTAATAACACAGAAATATCAACCCAATCTGCCAATTATGATTGGCATGACATGCACCGTGTTGTCCGCGACACCCGTGAACACCCAGCACACTATGCATCATTACTTAAAACATCACTTGAGGGCATTGTACTTTACCTTAAAACACATCTTAAAAATTCTATTACCGTCGAAAATTTTACACGTTTTGAACTTTAAGCATAAGGACGCTTCATGCTAACTACCACACAAAAAACATCGACTCTTATTAAAAATGGATATCCTGTAAAACCGTCGCAATTGGTTAATGTGGTCGACAAGGAATGGGGGCATGAAGAATGGATTGCAAACACTAATGCATACTGCGGCAAGAAACTTGTTTTTAAAGCTGGGTATCACTGTTCAATGCACCAACACAAAATTAAAGATGAAACATTCTATATTCAATCGGGCACTGTTGTTCTTGATACCGAATATCAAGACAAGGTTGAGCGTCGCATCATGCAAGCAGGTGATACTATGCATATACTTCCTTTTATGTGGCATCGCATTACTGCTCTTACGCCTGCAGAAGTGCTAGAATTTTCGACCTTTCATATGGATGAAGACTCCTATCGTAAAAGTACCAGCGGAAAAGCTGATTTAAAGGCCATGGGCCTGGGTGAATATAACCTGTGAAAACAAAATTTTTTATCGTTATTCTATTTTTGTGCAGCGTTGCTGGAATTATCTTCTTTTTGATACAACGCAATTGGCTTATTATTCAATTTACCTATACCCAACCAGCAGCAACCCAACAAAATCCACACAATGTGACGAGTAAAAAAAATATACGCATCTTCTACAAGAATAAAGGTGGATGGCATCACGAAGAAGCATCAATTGTATGGAATGAACATAACCAAGAGCAAGCGCTCGGGCAATTGATCAAACAATGGCTTATGACCCTTGCCGGTGAACAACTTATTCCTCGCAATTGCATTCTTGAATCAGTTGTTTTTTCGTCTTCAGGAAACGAGGCTTTTGTATCATTTGACCGCAGTTTTCTTTTATCAGAACAATCAATTCTCAAAAAATGGTATGTCATCGAAGGACTCTTTAAAACCATCCATCATGCGGGAATTTCATTGACCTCGCTCATGTTTTTGGTACATGATCAACCAATGACTGACGATCATATCGAATTTTCGCAGCCGATCCCTGCGCAGCAGAGGTTGGAGTAATCGTATGGTAAAAGAGTATGTCATTCTTGTCGATGAACGTGATAACGAAATAGGACAAGCAGAGAAGCTTTATGCTCATCATAAAGGGCTTCTTCATCGCGCTTTTTCGATTTTTATTTTCAACAAAGCAGGCGATATGCTCATCCATCAACGCGCAGCCTCAAAATATCATTCAGGAGCTTTGTGGACCAACGCCTGTTGCAGCCATCCACGGCCAGGAGAAAATATTCTTGATGCCACGCACCGCCGCCTACAAGAAGAGCTCGGATTCGACTGTCCTCTTACGTATAAAACACATTTTATTTATAAAGTTAAATTTGACGAAGATGGCCTTTTCGAACATGAGTTCGATCATATCTTCGTTGGATTTTTTGAGGGACCTGTTCATCCAAATCCCGACGAAGTTGCCTCAATAGCATGGATTTCCATCAAAAATCTTCGTGATGATGTCAAACAAAATCCTCAAAAATATACCGCTTGGTTCAAAATAGCAGTTGAAAAAATAGTGTGGTAAAAAGGGAAAAAAGGGAGGCAAACAACATGAAGTTATTATCTATATCTGCCATTTTTTTAGGGCTCACCATCAGTCCATTGCTCGCAACTGAATCTGAATCAGAGTTGCTTACACGTAAAAAGAATCACTCTCTGGCTATCGTACTTCTTGGCTTAGCGCAATCGTGCAATCAGGTAAGCGAACTTTTGACAGCAGAAGATCAAGCAGCAAAGCAACAAGGCCTTCTTAATGTTATCAGCACGGTTCTTGCCACAGCTGCACAATTATCTATTCCACACAATAAAACAGCCCCTACCTCAAATGCTGGCACCCAGATAAAACAACCTATTCACGATCAGACGCCTGCAGAGCTTACACATCTTTGTTCCCTGCTCCTTGAAGAAGTAGACCAAGAACAGCTGGGGGCTCTTACTCAAACATCACCCCTCCTAGCAGAACTTATGACCGCCGACACGCCTAGCAATCGCGAAGAACTCACGCGCAGTTTTATGGCATCTCCTGTTAAAGCAAATAAGTTTATTGATGAACTTTTTGCCCTCTTAACTGTTTATTTAACCCAAAAAATCCCACTTCTAACCGAACGCATAAAACAAAACGTTATCAATCATCTTGCGGCCAAACATTAATACTCCATTGCTTTGCTTCCCATTCGTGGTAAAATGGCTGCCCATGTTCTGATCAGAAAGAGGACCCTATGCCATGCCACAAAATGCTCAATTTTCTTTACACAAGCACAACCGGTAAATTACTAAGAAAAATTTTTCGCACACATTGGCTGGCTCGTCTTGTTGCACGTTATATGAACAGCCGGTTCAGCAGAAAACATATTCAACCTTTTATCAAACAACATCGTATTAGCATGGGAGAATATGTTGTTCCAACCGGTGGCTATGCATCATTTAACGATTTTTTCATTCGCAAGATCAAACCTGGAGCACGTTCAATTGATCGACATCCAGATCATATGGTAGCTCCGGTCGATGGTAATCTTTGTATAGTTCCCCGTATTGAAACAGATAAGATTTTTTACATCAAGCAACAAGCTTTTAATCTTGAACAATTTCTCAAAGATGCCGCGCTTGCACGTACGTTTGCCGACGGCGTTATGATGATCTTTAGGCTTGCTCCGCAGGACTATCATCGCATCCATTTCCCCATTGATTGTACGCCACAGGCATCCCAAATGATTCATGGACAGCTTGAGTCAGTTAATCCAGCAGCTTTTGGCAACAATACGCACCCACTTCTTGATAACGAACGTCAACTTATTATGCTTGAAACAGCATCCCATGGGCTAATTGCCATGGTTCCTGTAGGAGCTATGCTTGTCGGTTCGATAGTCCCTACGTATATCCCTGGGAAAAATTATCGCAAAGGGGATGAATGTGGATATTTTGCTTTTGGTGGCTCCACCGTTGTTCTCCTCTTCAGTTGCAATTCCATTCATCCAATCGCACATTTTGTTGAACATTCTTTACAGGGCCTTGAAACTGCGGTAAAAATGGGTGTCGTTGTTACCACTTAGGACCTAGTCGCCCTATTTTCATTGCGGGGGAGCCGACATGGAAATTTATCCTTCACTTATTTCATCTGATCTGCTTAATCTTGACAAAACAATTGCGCAATTAGATCCAGTGTGTCATGGGTACCATCTTGATATCATGGATGATCATTTTGTTCCCAACCTTACCTGGGGCGCTCAATTCACCAATGCAATTAGAAAAGTAACAAAGCTACCCCTTCATATTCATCTCATGGTTGATGAACCAACACATTGGCTTGAACGTTTTGAAACTCATTCAGAAAGATCCGTTTTTTTACAACAAAACAAAACGCTCCCTTTGCACCTTCAAACTCCTGCAATAAATTATCAACCCAAAAACCTGCCAAAAGACACGATCTTTTTCCATCAAGAGACATTATTCGACCAAAATGAACAGCTTGAATTTATTCAAGCAATTCATTACCAAGGGTTTAATGCAGGAATCGCTCTTAATCCAGCAACAGATGTTTCTTCCGCCCTCACCATTCTCCCCCAGGTCGATGCAGTATTGATCATGTCTGTTGAACCAGGTTTTTCTGGCCAAAAATTTATTACCGAAACTCTCGAAAAAGCAAAATCCATTCTTTCATTTAAACAACAGCACAACAAGCAGCTCACCATTTGTATGGATGGAGGAATCAATGAACGCAATATTGGCAAGCTCGCAGCGCACGGCGTCAACCAAGTTGCTGTAGCTTCTGCGCTTTTTGATACTTCTGATCCTGTTCAAGCACTTAAAAAATTGTATGCCTCACTTCGCTAAAGGATATAACACGTGATTGACACAAAACTTCGTATTGGCGTTTTTATGGGCGGGCGTTCGATAGAACGCGAAGTCTCTTTTAATTCCGGACGCACTATTTGTGACCATTTAGATACACAACGGTATACGATTATTCCTATTTTCCAAACTGAGCAAGGAAAGCTGTATATCCTACCTCCTCACTTTTTGCATCGTGGCAAAATAGCAGACTTTTTTCAGCGGCTCGATAAAGAAGCAACGCTTGTTTCATGGGATAAGCTCAAAACGCTCATTGATTTTGTTTATTTGGCTGTCCACGGTCGCTATGGCGAAGATGGCACTATTCAGGGAATGCTTGAAGTACTTAAAATTCCTTATCTTGGCAGCAAAGTTTTGGGCAGTGCACTGGGCATGGATAAAGCTATGCAAAAATCGGTACTTGTAACCAATGGCATAGATGTCCCTCGTGGCATTACCATCGCTGCACATGAAATAAATACCGTTACCACTGACCACATCCTTGAACAACTTGCGCAGACACAGGTTACCTTACCGGTCGTCATCAAGCCATCACATGAAGGCTCAAGTCTAGGAATCACCGTAATTTTTACACCTGAAGAACTTCTTCCCGCAATAAAAGCGGCAAGCAATGTCGATCAACGACGCACGCAAGATGTTATTATCGAAGAAAAGCTTACGGGCATGGAGTTTGTTTGCGTTTCACTCGAGCGCATCAACAATCATGACGGTATCATACAGCGAGAATGGTTCAATTTACCCATTACTGAAGTCGTTACCGACAGCTCAACGCATATTTTTGACTATGAACAAAAATATATGCCAGGCAAGGCACTCAAAATAACTCCGGCCCGTTGCGCAGACAATGATCAGCAACGCATCACCCAGACCTGCCGTGAAGTAACGCAGTTTTTGCACTTTTCAACCATATCGCGCATTGATGGTTTTTTAACTACTGATGGTCGTGTAGTTATTATTGATCCCAATACGCTGACCGGTATGTCACCATCAACTTTCCTATTCCACCAAGCCGCAGAGATTGGTATGAGTCACACCGATTTGATCAATTTTCTTATTGAAAATGAATTACATGCATATGGTATATATACCGTTGCACAAAACAAAAGGGCGAGCATGGATGCTTCATCGACAGCCCCCAAAATTCGCGTTGCGGTTCTTCTGGGCGGAGACTCAAGCGAACGTGAAATTTCATTAGAATCAGGGCGAAACATTTGTTACAAATTATCACCCCACAAATATGAAGTGATTCCTCTCTTTGTTAATGACAACATGGAGCTATTTAAGCTTTCTCAAAAATTGCTCATCAAAAATAGCACACGCGCCATTGCACAATTGACCACCCCTGACATTCAGATTGAATGGTCACAATTACCATCGATCTGTGACTTTGTCTTTATCGGCCTTCACGGAGGCAAAGGAGAAAATGGATCGGTCCAAGGGGCTCTTGAAATGCTTGATATGCCTTATAATGGCCCCGGTGTTCTTGCAAGTTCATTGTGTATGGATAAATTTAAGACTAATAATTTTTTACGTGCCAAAGGTTTTGCGGTACCTAACAGCTCTCTTGTTAATAGCACAACATGGCGTGCGCTTAATCAAGAGGAAAAAATTAACTTTCTTACTGACGCCTTACATAGCGCAAAGCTAGAGCTTCCGGTCATTGTTAAACCGCATGATGACGGCTGCAGCACATTGGTCAGCAAAGCAAAAACTATCAATGATTTAGCAACAACGCTTGATACCTTTTTCACGAGCAATAAACAAGCTGCCCTTATTGAAGAATTAATTAATGGGATTGAGCTTACGTGCGGCGTTATTGGTAATGAAAATCCAATAGCCCTTCCACCAAGCATGGCTATTGCCCAAGGCGGAATTCTTTCAATTGAAGAAAAATTTCTTCCTGGCGCAGGAGAAAATCAAACGCCAGCACCACTCCCCGCACCGATAATCAAACTCATACAAGAAGCAGTACGCAACGCCTATGTCGCCATTGGTTGCGTTGGTTACAGTCGCATTGATTGTTTTTATCAAGATGCACAACAAAGTCCAACGGGCACGGAACGCGTCGTGTTATTGGAATTCAATACGCTCCCAGGATTAACACCTGCAACATGCATCTTCCACCAAGCAGCAGAAACGGGACTTCGTCCAATGGAGCTTATTGATAAGATTGTCGCACTCGGATTTGAACATTACCATCAACAACATTTGGATACTCATGCGCCGGGTGAAACAAAACCAAATATTACGCAAAAATCAACGTCTCAAAATCTGACATTGGATTTGTTTTAATATTTTTAGGGACTCACATCATTTATCACTTTCAACGGTGTAAAATCGTAGCGTATCCTGTGTTTCTTCTAAACAATCGTTAATACGTACGAATTCGCCCAAATATTCGACATGTTCATAAAAATCAAAAGATCCTTCGATCATCTTTTTGCGAACATATGAACCTACACACGATTTAAAGAAGGTAACCGGTTTTTTATTCGCAACAGCCTTAATTGCCTTAATAAATTGTTGGAGGCAAACACATTCGGTATGCCCAGTTACCCAGGAACATTCAAGAACAACAGTCCGACCGCCCGTCGATTTGCCACGCAATATAAATAGAGGTTTGCCCTTTTTTGATAAAAAATATTGAATCTTAAGACCGCCTGAAAATAGATCATCATCGACCGCATCAAGCCATGCTGCCGTTGTCTGCTCTTTGATAAGTTGATCAAGAATGTCAACACGGTTATACGGTTGCATATCATACGACCACTTGCTTTCAATCAGGAATTTATCGGTAACCACATCATACTCAGTATCTATCAGCTCAACACGACGTGCCCCATTCAGTATCGTGTTGTATCCATCTCTGAAATAAAATCCTAATTTAAAACCAAGCACATTCACGCTTAAATATTCTTGTGCAAAAAGCCCAGACTCTATTTCAAAAAGAGTTCCAGGATCATTCATTTGTTGGAATGCACGCAAAAGGCCAGGCAAAGTTTTGCTGAATTTCTTTTGCGCATAAAGGCCAAGAATAAGAGTACGGTCTTCTTCTTGATAATCGGATAATTGCTTGAATGCAGCAACTAAAGGGGCGACAACTATTACACACGCCACAACGCAGCAATAAAAGATCTTACGCACACTCACCCCTTTTAATAAATAATCACCACACTCCTATCGTCCCACTTTTGATGCACCTAAATTTTTGCATCAGAGATTATGCATTTACGTAGTTTTACCAATGACTGTCGTATACGCATCATCTCCTTCCAGGGATCACCATCACGGTCAAGACGCTCAATGATGTTTTTTATGGTATACGTATCAGCAGCAATTTTACCTCCTTTCAGTTCTCTCCAATCGAGAGGGGTTGCAACGGGAGCTTTATCCCGAGCGCGCACTGCATAGGGACATACACCGGTTTGAGCATATGCATTGCGCGTTACATCAATATATAAACGGCCACGCCGCTTAGCCAAACGAGGCTCAAGCGTAAATTTTTCAGGATTCTGAGCAACAAGTTTTTCTGCTATATAACGCGCGCATTCACGAACGTTATCAAATGATGTTTTACGATCAAGCGGCACCACAATATGCACGCCACGAGATCCGGTTGTCATAACAAACGAACGCAAACCATAATCATCCAATAAAGAATGCAGCAATAATGCCGCCTGGCGCACGAGAGAAAATGCATTATGTTTTCCTGGATCAAGATCAAAAATCATACGATCTGGATAATCGAGCTTATCGACACGGCTTAACCAGATATGCGGCGTAATGCATGCTTGATTAGCAAGATACACTAACGTTGCTGCATCATTGCACACAACGTAGGTATTCTTTCCACCTTCTTTTGAAATTACGGCACGTTTAATCCAATCAGGAAAATAATCACCTATGTCTTTTTGATAAAAACCTTCATGCCTAATACCATCAGGATAGCGATGCATAGTAACGGCACGATTTTTCATATAGGGCAACATATAAGGAGCAATCTGCTTGTAGTAGTCGATCAGTTCTCCTTTGGTAATACCATCATGAGGAAAAAGAACTTTATCAAGATTTGAGACTTGAAGTGTACGTCGTCCCACCACATAAGGTGGATCATCATCTTTACCCGTAGAACATTTCGCTATTTGAGCCATCGTTCGGCCAGTTTTTGCCGATATGTTATCGTCAGAAAAACCGGCATCATCATGACGCGCGTATTTATCGGTCATCTTGATCAACAGCCATTGCTGCTTTTTTTGGCCTTCGCGAAGTTTTGTGCGTACCAATGCATAAGCGCCCTTCAATTTTTTGCCCAGTATTTCTATTTCGATACGTCCTTGTTGTATGCAACGGGACATCGGCACTAATACACCATCTTGTGCTTTGATATTACGATACGTCCCTTTATCCCATACCATCACCGTTCCTGCGCCATAATTATCGGGGGGAATAACTCCTTCAAACGAGGCATATTCATAGGGATGATCCTCCGTTTGAATAGCTAAACGCTTGATCGCAGGATTACGCGGAATGCCTTTAGGCACCGCCCAGGATGCAAGCACGCCATCAATTTCAATACGAAAATCATAATGAAGATGACGTGCATCATGCTTGTGTACTACGAAAAGAGGGCGCTTCGTGGTGCGCCCTCTTTGCTTGCCGCTCGGCTCAGTAGTTAAGGTAAAATCTCGCGCTTTTTTATACGCGGTAAGTTTCTTTTTTGCTGTTGCCATAACAACCTCTCCGCTCCCACATAAGACACACCATACGATGATGAAACATATGCTTATGCGCATTGTTTTAGACCTTCATTACTAATCCATCATGCGCAATGATCACATCAACCCCATATTTTTTACCTAATGCTGCAACTTTTTGCGCTGAAGCTTCGGGCTCGGTAACAATATCGGTTCCACAATGCGTAAAGGCCGCACGAGAAACCTGTTCCTGCTGACACCATCGCAGCTGCTGCGCAATGCTCGTGTGGCCAAAAAGGCGTTTTCCACGCTTGAATACCCGAGGAACCTCAACGCGCGCCCCATCACCAATATAAAGATCAACATTCTTAAGTGCTGCAGCACGACGGCGGATGTACACAAGATCGGGAATATAAAAAATAGTTTTAGTGCCATCGGTAATACGATAACCAACCGTAGGAAGCAATAAAGAATGCTCTACAGAAAATGCACACACGGTCAGGCTGCCAATAGTAAATGGAACATACGCTTTGATGACATGCCGCTCAAGTACATACGATGAAACTTTTTGAAATGCACGCGTCGTTGCGTACACAGGACATGGCGCCCCATCTTGGAGCCCCCATATATGATCGGGATGTGGATGAGAAATAATGATGGCGCTTGGACGTGGACGAATATCTGCAAGCTTACCCTGCCAGTCAACGCCGCAATCAATCATAATATGCGTTGAACGATGCGAAACAATGCATGCAGCATTATAAAAATGTTGCGGAGTGCGCGATTTGATAAAGGCTCGCGTGCCTATAAACGTTAACTTCATAACAACCCCTCACCAGCAAATTTAGGGGAGTATGTCTTAAAGTCAAGGGGCGTTGTCAAGAATTCTGTGTTTTAATCTTCTCTATCTGTTAACTGTAGTAATTTGCATGCCTGTTTATCGTACTCACGCATGCGAAGCCCAATGGCGATACGAATAGGATCTTCTGGGTGTGGATCGCTTTGATTACTGCAACGCGTAAGATAATGAATCATCTCAGTAAGGTTTCCGGTAAATGGTGGCAGGTCTGCCGTCCATTCAAAATCGCTACCTTGCCAGACAGCAAGGTAGGCGTTGTTGCTTGCAAAAATTGCATTGATATCGGCTGATATCTCTTCACTACTTTCAAAAGATTCATTCTTTCTTTTTGCTCTTTTTAAATGATACATTTCGTGTGCTAAGACGCTGAATAATTCATCATCTGAATATTGTAATAAATAATGATAGGGGATCATTACTCCGGAGGCTCCATCAGATGATATTGCTGCAGCAGACGTTCGAACTTTGCAGTTTACATCATCATAAATAAGAATTACCGGCGGATCATACGATGGGATGTTGAATTGTTCTGCTAAGTTTTTGATCATGGTTTGAAGTGAGGGAATAACAGAATCGCTGCGACTTATATCAGTTATTTGTAGTGATCCACAACCGATATCGACATTACTGCTACCGGAGTAATGTGTTCCATCAGGCAACGCAAGATCAGTTGTGCATGCAGAGCCATTGCTATTTTGCTCATAATTATAGGTAAGCGACTTGAGAAGTGCTGTTGTTTCTTCTCTAATATGATAAGTATGTGGACGATCATCGTATTCCTTTTTTGCTTCAATATAAGCAGCAGAAACATTGAATTGACTAAATTCTGACGGTCCACCAATAATGCCATCCAAATCAAAATATACACAGCGAGCAGGGCTATCAGCACAGAGTGCTACGGTATAATTTTCTTGCGTATTGTAATAGGCCATTGACCATTTCAAGCCTAAGTCTTTAGATGGTCCATCTCTATGCATAGAATGATACTCAACATCTTCGCGTGACACATTATGAACGGTTGCTGGCCATTCTTGATAGGT
>JBAZHB010000011.1:0-27274 GCA_041652535.1 Candidatus Babeliales bacterium | reverse complement strand
GAGACGTTAGCCGTTGGCAAGAACATTAATTGCAATAACCAGATCGTAACGAATGGTGTAAAGCACCAGACCAACACCGGCCAACAAAATGAGATGTCGGACAAGCGTGTGTAACGCTTCATGCGCTCGGTAATTGTGCTCTCCGACAAGCACTCGATACCACGTTCCTATTGCTGCAATAATAAATATTGGCCAGTACGATGGGGTAATGAAAACTCGATGCAAAATGGTTGGGGGAAGTGCATCGGCATAAATTTCTGGTTTAAGCATGATGACCAGTGCATTAAAAAAAACCGCCCCGCACCAAAAATAAGGTTCGGGGAATAGCGGGTGGCCAAAAAAGATGCGCGATGGCGCACCGAGCAAAAACCTTCCGTGTGCTGCAGGAATGCACAGAATATAGGCTGACCAACTCAAAAAAACGATGGTCAAACCGTCGATAAGTCCGTGACGATAAACTTCGTACGCGGTAAAACAGATATTAATGCAACCGATGGGGATGATGGTTAAAAGATATTGTGGGATGAAACGCTTCTTCACGCGATCCTTTCTCCTGGGAAAACGTGAGTTTGAGAATTTCTTGTTTTGCATGTTGTCCGTCTTCGCCAAGGCTACGACGGGACAGTCTTCGTTTGATGATGCTCGAGCAACTGGCTTGCCAGTCGTAGTTCAGATTTCTATCGGTAAAACTACCTGAACGAAGACTGGAGCTAACCGGATTCGAACCGGTGACCCCATGCATGCCATGCATGTGCTCTACCAACTGAGCTATAGCCCCTTGCGTATTTATTTCCAGTAAATTCTATGCAATCTCGACAAAAAGCGCAAGCGGCATACTATAGTGGAGATCTAAAAAAAACAAAAGGTTATGATATGAAAGCTAGACTAGCTCCCCCTTTTCAACAATTTTTCGATTTTATCAACGTATTACATCCTCTTATTACGGACATTAAAAAAGCCGGCGGAATCTCATATCTTGTCGGTGGCAGTGTGCGTGATCTTGTACTTGGCAAAGAACTTAAAGACTTTGATATCGAGGTGCACCATCTTTCGCTTGAACAACTTGAAAAAATACTGGCACATCATGGGCCGGTAATGTTGGTTGGCAAAAAATTTGGGGTATTGCGGGTAGTTGGCTACGATGTTGATTGGTCGCTTCCGCGCACCGATAGCAAAGGGCGCAAGCCTTCAGTTGAGCTTGATCCTGCTATGACGATTGAGAGGGCATGCCGTCGACGTGATATAACAATGAATGCCATGGCGCTCAATTTAAATGACGTTCTTGAGCATTGTGATGACATTGCGCACAAACTTGAACAATCTACTGCTGATGTAGCGTGTGTGGTAGGAGTGATTGATCCGTATGGCGGCCTTGAAGATATTAAACACAAACGCTTGCGCGCAGTCGATGAAGAACTTTTTCTTGAAGATCCTTTGCGTTTTTATCGGGTGATGCAATTTGTTGGCAGATTTGATATGGAGCCTGATGAACGGTTGATGGCGTTGTGTAGGACGATGAACCTTTATGATACTGCCGCCGACGCGCCGCTTGCCCATGAACGCATCCATGAAGAAATGAAAAAGCTTTTGCTCAAATCTCAATATCCTTCAAAAGGCTTTCGTTGGTTGCTTTCGTTGGGGCGTTTGCTGGAAATATTTCCAGAATTACATACGCTTATTGGGGTACCTCAGCCGGTTAATTTTCATCCTGAAGGTGATGTGTTTGAGCATACGTTGCAAACGCTTGATGCTGCGGCACAGCTACCGTATTACACCGATCAGGATCATATGAGTGCGGTTGATGAAAAATATATGATCATGCTTGCAGCCTTGTGCCACGATTTGGGTAAGCCGATTACGATTGATGATCAGATGCATTTTTATCGCCATGAGGATGCAGGAATTCCGGTTGTCAAAAGATTGCTCAAAAAAATGACAGGAAATAAATCGCTTAGCGATGCGGTGTGTAAGTTGGTGCGTTGTCATCTTCAAGCGTTCACCTTTCTTGATCAGGGCGCAAAGCCTGCTGCTTACAAACGGCTTGCGGTCAGACTTGCTCCTGACGTAACGGTGCGCCAACTCGGGCTTCTTGCGCTTGCCGATCATCAGGGAACCAATCCGCATGGTCATGAGCCGCTCATCAATAAAGATCACGAACTTTATCATCAATTTTTGACCACGGCTGAAAAAGCAACCGTTGCACATGGTCCTGAAGCGCCAGTGCTTTTAGGCCGGCATCTTTTGGATGTTATGGCTCCCGGCCCTGAAATGGGAAAACTTCTTAAGGAAGCTTATCGCATACAACTTGAAGAAGGTCTTAAGGATGTGGATGAACTCAAGCGACGCACCCTTGCCCTGTGCCACGATAAAGAAGTTTGATATTTTGTCTTGTTATCAAGAGCCATAAGTGCCTGATTTGTTTCTGCCAATCTGATGGCAGCTTCAACTTTTGGCAGCCATGCATCAAATTTTTCTCGGTCTTTATTGTTAAAGGGTGTTTGCTCTGTGTTCTCTTTGAACGCGATAGTTGGGGCATCCAATAAAAATGTCTTTAAT
Organism: Candidatus Babeliales bacterium; assembly: GCA_041652535.1. Lineage (GTDB taxonomy): Bacteria > Babelota > Babeliae > Babelales > RVW-14 > UASB124. The sequence continues at coordinate 24,718 of JBAZHB010000011.1, read as the reverse complement.
TTTTGTAACGTTTCTGATGATGCACTATTGCTGTTGTTAATAAAGTCGGTGATGACATTCATAAAAAGCGATTTCTCTGCGCGTAGGTCGATAGAAAATTCTTTGTATCGTGCAAACAAATCCATGAATGACGTGAGTAACTGAGGGAATGCATCAACTTGCTTTTCTGGTAAAGAAGACTTCGCTTCAAGTATTTTGATTGTAAGCGTAAGTGCATCTATAGCGCGTTCGCCAAATTTTCGTGTTGCAAAAAGTGCGCTAAATGTTGACTGCGTTTTTGCCTTTTCAAATAATTGAAGCATTTTTTTAAAGTCACTCAGAATGCTGTGTTCAAACGCGGGTGTGCGCTTTTCAGGATCAGTTCCCATGGCGATAATTTTGTCAAAACGATTGTTGTAATAATACTGCGCATTAAGTCCCAATAATGTTGCGATTGAAAGATTTTGTGGATCAGAAAGTAGTGCGGCAGGCGGCATCGAACTTGGTGGTTGTGCTGGCTTAGCTCCTGGTTGTGGAGTTTGGCCGGATGGCAACGCTAGAGGAGGTGGAACTGAAGGTACCGCAAGCGTGTCTGCGTATACGTTGATAGCGCTGCACAACAATAGACTTTGTGCGATCGCATAAAATAATCTGTTGGACTTCATGACTATTCCTCTCTTTTGAAAATTAAGCTGCTGCTGGCAGTGCTACCGGTGGCGGCGCAAGCATTGGTGCTGGTGCTGGGGTTGCCGGTGGGGTTGATGTTGGGGCAATTGGTTTTGCAGATCCCGGTTGTTCAAGTTTCTGTTCTTCGGGCGGTAGCTTGCCTTGTTCAAGAAGTTTCAATGCATAAAGAGCAGCATCAAGAGCTCCAGATGTATCGGCACTAAATGATGCAATCTTGGTTTTAAGCGAATTTAAAAATGTTCCCGTATCGCCTGCTTGTTCTTTTGCTTCGGCAAGTTCGGTGATTAATCCGTCAATATCTCCTTTAAAATCAACCATAAAATCATTTGTTTTGAGATTATCTTTAAGAAATGTCAGAAGCGTTTCGATATCAGCTTTGGTCATTTTCAAAAAGCCTGATTCAATATCCTTGAAAAGATTGAAAACACTTTGGCGGTCATCACGCGTTGTTTCTCCCTTAATCATATTTAAAAGTTCTTTAGCAAGGCTTAATTTTTCATTGAGTTGCGTACGTTTTTTAATGTCTTCTATTTTGGTTTGAAGCAGGCTTAATTGTGGTGTTGGTGCTGGCATGGTTATAGCAGTTGGCGCAGCTGGCGCTGGCGTCGGAGCGGCGCCTATGGTAGGTGTTACTACAGGAGTTGGGGCAATCGGTGTTATTGGCATTGATGTGACGCTGATAGCTGGTGCTATAGGCGCTGCCGGCGTTGTGGTTGTAGGTGCAGCCTGTGTTGCGTTAGCTTGAAGTTGTTCCAATTGCTGGAATAGTGGCGATTGGTCTTGCTGATCTTTGGTGGTGTAGATTTGGTTTTTGAATTTGCTCATTACACCGTTGATAAGCGAACGTATTTCTGTTTGTTCTTGAGTTCCCTTGCTCAGCGCATAGGTGAGCAAATCATTTATATCATTAAGATAAGAGGCCTTAAGGGCGTCGAGCGTATTTTTGTTAATATCAAGCCCTCTCAATTTATCTATGCGCGTACGAAAGTTTGTGTCGATGGGAAGATTCCGTATGGTTATCATCGTATTTGATAACGCTTGCTGATCGGTTAAGCGTTTATTGAGTGTCGAGCGTTGTGTGGTGAGTTTGGAAATTTGTGATGTTATGGTTGAACGGCGTGTATCAGAGGATGGCATATTTGTTCTAAGACTGGTTAACGCTGAAATAAAATTATCGATTCTATTTTGCGCGTTAATAAGCGTTTCAAGCGAATAAGGGACATTGGTAAGCAGTGGGGTAATGATGTTTGAGAAAGTATCACCGAGCGCGGCTATACTTTCTTGGGTTGTGCCGGTGGTAATTGCTGAAATAACACTTGCATGAAATGTGTTGATGTCGTTATTTGCAGTCGTATCTTCATAGGATGTATAGACTCCTGACGTTGCTACCCCGGGCACGCCCGGTATTATTGAAAAAAGATGTACGTTCCCCATAAAAGCTGTAACGAATGCGAGTACGATCAAATTTTTCATGTTTTCTCCTTTATAACTCTACTTATGGTTAAGATGATGCCCTATGCCCTGGTGAGTCAAGAATTTCTCAAAGGTTTATTTGAGTCCTCATTTTTCCTATACTAATGCATGTCAGTGGGGACGCGGTCCATCACAAACAGCACAATCGTAAAATGAGAGAAAAGGAATTGTGTTATGGAATTCACCTTTTTTAAAGGCGCTCTTTGGCAATTAATTCGACAGATGGATTGGGTAGCAATACTCATTCTTATTGGCCTTTTTTGTTTATCGATTGTATGTATTGCCATTGTGGCATTCAAATATGTTTCGTTTCATACCCAACGCCGCCGTCTTGAACTTTTGTTACATCGGTTGCGCTCAGTTAAAAATTTTAACGAGATGATTGTTTTAGGCAGAGAGTTTCAAGAGAGTGCTGGCGGAAAAGTTATTATGCGTGGCTTGCTTGAGGCGCGTTTGCTTATTGAGCGGAATAATCCAACAAAAACGGATGTTGAAGTTGCTAATGGTCATATTTCTTTGACCTCTAAAGATCTTGATGATCTTGAACTTGCATTAGGGCACGCTATCGATGCGGTGGCGCTTGAGGAGGAAACTTATCTTCCTATTCTTGGAACAAGTGCGGCAGCCTCGCCTCTGATAGGATTATTTGGTACTATTTGGGGCCTTATTCATGCGTTTGTCGATATTAGCCAAGAAAAATCTGCTGATATTGCAACCGTTGCACCCGGTATGGCGGAAGCTTTGGTGGTAACCTTGGCAGGCCTTTTGGTTGCTATCCCTGCCTTGGTTGCATTCCATTATTTTTCCCATGAATTACGTAAACTTGAATTTGGCTTAAATGAAATTGGTGAGCGGTTTGTGGTGGTGACCAAGCAAACTTTTGTGCGATAGGCTTTCTATGCGTATACGAAGAAATCGTCTCAAAAAAATGATGGCGCCTGAGATTGTGCTAACGCCATTAATTGATACGTTTTGTGTGTTGCTGGTTATTTTTATTGTTGCAGCACCAATGGTACAAAATGGCATTCGTGTTGATTTGCCCTTTGGAAAAAGCAAAGAAGTTGGGGCATCACAAGAACTTGTTGTTACGATTAATAAAGAAAATAAATTATTTTTAAATACCTATCCGGTGACGCATGATGCATTGATAGCGCAAGTGCGTAGAGCATTAGCACAACATAAAGAAGATATGCCGGTATATGTGCGTGCTGATGAAAAAGTTTCCTATGGCAAAGTTATTGAGATTGTTGATGAACTGAAACAAGCGGGAGTTCGGTTTGTTGCTATGTCAACGCGGCCTGCATAAATGATATGGATTGTGCGCTGTGGAATTACTTAAAAAGTATCTTGTAGGATCTTTTGTTTTTCACCTTGGGATATTAATTTTTGCCTGCATTGTTAGTTATTTTGATAGCAGAATTAAAAAATCCTTTATTGTTTTTGGCGCACATTCGCGCAAGCCTTCATTCGTTTCATATAAAAAGCTCAAAGCGGTTCCATTTATAGGTCCATCATCGCGTGCCAAAGGTAGCCAACGAGCTGGTGCACACCGGCATCAGAAGATGTGTCATCGAACAATAAAAAATCATCATGTACGGGACCTTAATAAAAAAAGTTATGCAAAGGTAATAAAAAAGCAGCGTCATCGTAAACAGCGTTTACCTGCAGCACCACGTGCAGTTGCCGCCCCTGAGTCAGCCTCAGTGGTACATGAACTTGCAGATGATATTAAAATTGTGCACAAAAAACCGGCACGTATTAAGAGATCAAAAAAACATGCAATAACGCATACTCGAGAAACTAACGTTGCTCATAATGAGCAGAAAGAGCACCAACCGATCGAACCTATACATGTTGCACCGCCAGTAGAAGAAAAACCCCTCAAGGGACCAGAAAAAGTAAGCGAGCCTGAAAGAAAACCGTTAGAAAAACCGGAACAAAGTATTGCATGCCAATCAGAAGAACCAGTTCTTCCTGACGATCATATGCCTGAGAGTGAATGTGTGCAGAATGATGTGGAGTCGGCTGATAGTGCTGCTGATTATGCCGGTTTTAATTTGATTGGTAATTATGATCAGAAAGATTTGATTACGTATCAGCGTCATGTTCAACGTGAGGTTGATCGATTATGGCGTCCGCCTTTGGGCGTTCCAAGAGGAACAATTTGTACCGTTATGTTTACGATTGGTACTGAAGGTATCGTAGAGAATTTTGAGATTCTTAAACGATCTGATGTAATAATTTATGATTTAAGTATTATACGTGTTGCCAAAAATTTTCAGTTCGATAAATCATTATGGGGCAAGCAGTTTAAAATTGATTTTCGCCAATAGCCTTCGGAGATTCTTATGAGATTGTCGCGATGCTGTACGTGGTTGATGGGAATAGTAGTAATGAACTTGAGCGCGCAGCCAACGCCCGATCTTTCGTTTGAAATTCATAATCCTGTACGACAATATAGCAAAGTTAAATGTCGTATGCTGTTGAGTGGGCCTAATGGCGAAATGCTCAGTAAGGTTGCGCATATTTTGCGTTTTGATCTTGAATTTAGTGACCAACTCGATGTTGATCTTGGTTCTTATACAGGGCCAATTGGTGCTGCTGTTTTGAAAAAGTTATTCGATGAAGGAACGCTTCTTTGTGTACAGGTACGGCACCTGACAAAGAATGCTACGCAGGACGAGCTTAATCTTATGGTTAAGGAAACGTCAGCGGGTACGGTACTTTTCGAAAAAACAGTGCCTCTGCAACGTGCTCTACTTATTCATACAATTCATGCCCTGAGCGATGAGGTTCTTCCACTACTTACCGGTAAAAAGGGACCAATGCTGAGTTCATTGGCATATTGCAAATCTATTTCCTCGCGTCACAAGGTAGTGTGTGTTGCTGATTATGCCTGCAAGCTCGAAAAAATTGTGGCACAAGCAAAGACTATTAACACTGCGCCCCGCTGGCATTCACAAGCTCCGGTGCTTTTTTATTCACAATTTACGCGTAACAACGGGCGACTGATGTCGTGTGATATGAAAACCCGTCAACATAAAGTGGTTTGTTCTTTTGATGGTCTTAATATGCAACCATCATTTTCACCGGATGGAACCAAAGCAGTCTTATGTCTTTCGGGAAAGCAAAATTCAGAAATTTATTTTTATGATCAGATTGAAAGCAAGAGCAATAAAAAACGTACTTTTAAACCGCTGACGCATAATGGAGGGAATAATTCATCACCATGCTTTTTGCCTAATGGCGATGTGGTGTTTTGCTCTGATTTTGAGTCACGATTTCCACAGTTGTATCTCTTGCAAGGGTCGTCTCATCGGGTTACAAGAATTACCAATGGATGTGGATATTGTGCAGCCCCTTCATATTGTAGGCAAACTAACGCTGTTGTATACACTCGCTATGTTGATGGAGTATTTCAGCTTTGTTTTGTTGATTTGAGCGTTAAACCTTATAAAGAACGGCAGCTTACTCGTTGCGGTGGCGATAAAACAGATCCTTCGTGGTCAGAATGTGGCGGTTATGTTGCATTTGCCTACAACTATATTGATCCAGCAACCAAAAAACGCTTCAACCAGATAGCAATTTTAAACCTTCTGAGTGGTAAAATCAGGGTGGTAACTACCGGAAATGAGCCAAAAAGCTTCCCCGTTTGGACATCCCGAGCGCTTTATATGTCATAAATAAGTGCCTCTTTTAAAGCAAAAGTGGCATTAAACCCGGGATTTTATTAAACTATGAAGCATAAAGTCAGCTAACTGCAAAGGTGTGTGAGATGATGAAAAAGAATTTTAAAGGTTTTAGAAACGGCAAGCCCAATGCCTTGTTGCTTTTGCTTTTGATGATGGGATTGGGGTTTGTGTACCTTTTTTGGTATAACAGCAGCAATCATGATATTGAATCGATAACCTTTTCTAAGTTATTAACTGCAATTGATGAAAACAAGGTGCAAGCGATTACTATTCAAGGACAACACGTCCAAGGTACGTATACCGATGGCAAGTACTTTGATACCTATGTGGTCCCAATTTCAAAACTTTGGGAATCCCTACACGAACATAAAGTTGATATTAGCGTCTATCCCGATCAAAAAGAATCATGGGGCTGGTACGTTTTACCCTTCCTCTTTTTGATTATTTTCGCCCTCTTTCTCTTTTACATCCGTCAGTCACAAAATGGAGGCGGAGGTTCTGGTGGTAGTGGCAAGATTTTTAATGTTGGCAAGAGCAAAGCACGCTTTTTCTCGCCTAATACTATTAATGTAACGTTTAAGGATGTTGCAGGAAACGTTGAAGCAAAAGAAGATGTGCGAGACATTATCGAATTTCTTAAGAGCCCTGAGCGTTTTGAGCGTCTCGGTGCAAAAATTCCACGCGGTATTTTGCTTACCGGTGCTCCAGGTAATGGTAAAACATTGTTAGCCAAAGCAGTTGCGGGTGAAGCAAATTGCCCATTCTTTAGTATTAGCGGATCTGATTTTGTTGAAGTTTTTGTTGGCGTTGGTGCTTCGCGTGTGCGCGATCTGTTTGCGCAAGCACGTCGCCATTCTCCGTGCATTGTTTTTATCGATGAAATTGATGCGGTTGGCCGTCAACGAGGCATTGGTCTTGGCGGCGGTAACGACGAGCGCGAACAGACATTAAATCAGTTGCTTGCTGAGATGGATGGCTTTTCGACTGAAAAGGGCGCGGTTATTGTGCTTGCAGCCTCAAACCGTCCCGATGTTTTGGACAAAGCGTTATTGCGTCCAGGGCGTTTTGACCGTATCATCGAGGTCCCCTATCCAGACCTGACGAGCCGTGAAGAAATTTTAAAAGTTCATAGCCGTAACGTAAAACTTGATAGCGCTGTAGATCTTTCGAAGCTTGCTCGTGGAACGGCAGGATTTACCGGTGCAGATCTTGAAAATCTCATTAATGAAGCTGCATTGGTGGCCTCTAAAAGCAATGAAAATACTGTTACTATGCAGTCATTTGAAATTGCGCGTGATAAGATTATTCTTGGCTCTGAGCGTAAATCGCTTATTATTACGGACAAAGACAAAAAGATGACGGCATTTCATGAAGCTGGGCATACGTTGCTCAATGTGCTATTGCCTGATACTGATCCCCTTCATAAAGTAACAATTGTTCCTCGTGGACGGGCATTGGGTGCTTCTTGGTCATTGCCAGAGCGTGATAAATATTCGCAAAATAACAATGAGATGAAGGCGCGCATTATTATGGCATTTGGCGGTCTTCTTTCTGAAAAGATATTTTTCAATACCCAGACAACCGGTTGCGCTAATGATATTGAAAAGGCAAGCAAAATAGCGCGTGCAATGGTACGTCGTTATGGTATGTCAGGCCTTGGCCCTATTGATTTTGAATATACCGAAGAGCATCCTTATTTGGGCCGCGATCTTCAGAATGCCAAAGAATTTTCTGAACATACCGCTCAATGTATTGATGAGGAAGTAAACAAGATTATTCAAGGGTGCTATCAGCAAGGTGAGAAGTTGTTGCTCGACAACAAGGATAAACTTGAGCTGTTGGCCAAAGAATTGGTTGAAAAAGAAACCTTGCAAGCAAGTGAAGTCTATGAGCTTTTGGGCATAGAGCCCCGCGAAAGCCATAGTTTTCACGAAGCATAAGTAAAGATTTTCAAGTTGAATTTATATCCATTGTAAAATTCTGGAAAAATCTTTTAAAAGTATACATTTTTGCTAGACTTAAAAAATGCGTCAGTGTTTTAAACGTGAAAGGAATTTTGGACATGGCAAACATATGCTTGGTCTGCGATAAGCGTCCGCAAGTAGGCAACTTAGTCAGTAATGCAAACAATCGTGTCAAGCGATGGATTTATCCTAACGTTCAGGTGATGCGATTCAAGCTCAAAGGGCAGCGGACCGTTCAGCGTGGTGCCGTTTGTACCAAGTGTGTTAAAGCTGGCAAAATTGAAAAAGTTATTTAAGGTCTCTCCATGGCAAATTTGAAATCTGCAAAAAAAAGAGCTCGACAAAATGTTGTACGTCAACAACACAATCAGGCTCGTCGATCTGAACTTAAAACCGTAACAAAGAAATTCCTTGATGCTGTGGAAGCTCAAGATATTGCACAAGCAAAAGAACTTTTGCGCAATGCTGAATCAAAAATTGCGCGTGCCAAAGGAAAGAAAGTTTTGAAATGTAATGCTGCCTCGCGCAAAGTAAGCGCTATGGCAAAAAGGCTTTCGGCTCTTGAAAAAAAGAGTGCCTAGGGTATATGCCTAGAGGTGGTGACTATCAGCGATGGAAATCGTGAGAAACCGCAAAAAGGGTGAGGACGTAATATGATGAAGTCGAGCGAGCTGCTCTTAGTCGTCGATTCAGTTGAAGAGGCGGTTAAGTTCTATACCGAGAAACTGGCATTTGATATTGTCAGCCTCGAAGTGAGCAGAGAAAATCCCAATACATTGGCTGCAGCATACCTCCGCAAAGGCAAGTGCTTTATAAGCTTTAAAACACCGCAGGTTGAAGAACTTGCGGAGTTTAGTTTCATCAAACGTTGCGCAAGCCGTTGTGTTGGTCTGCGCGCCGAGATGAAAAAGGGCATCGAAAAGTACTTTCAACGATGTCAGAAAAAAGGCCTTAAGGTTGTCAGTGATCTTAAAGAATCTGATGGCATAAAGAGCTTTGCGTTGCGTGATCCTTTTGGCGTCAAACTTATTTTTATCCAACCTGCTGATGGCAAATCCCGTGTGAGCCCAGATATTGCGGGTAGGTCAATTGAGCTACGTGGCCGCAAAGAGTCTGATGTGGTCAATGAGATGGTAGAGCATCTGCGTACGTTTGGCATTTTGCGTCGAGCGGCCAAAAAGTATGCAAAGCTTAAGATCAAGCAAATATCCAAATAGTTTTTAGACTAGCAAACAAGAGAAGAGGCGTGATATTTACCGCGCCTCTTCTCTTGTTTAAAGCTCCAAATACAAATAATCGTTATTTGTTCATAACCGGCAACATGATGCTCAAAACTTCCTTTTCCAGTGTTATATAATCGGTATCTTTGATTGCTCCCATATTTTCTAAATCAACCGTATCAGGAAGATCATACAAAATTTTGACTTTATCATCTTCACAACTGATTTTGCGTTCGCGGCCATTTTCATACGATGAAGATGCAAAGACATGATGGGTTTTAATGATGGATTCAGCAACTACCTGACGTCCTTTTGTTGCTTTGGTTTGTTTGACAGTCGTTGGTGGTTCTTGTGTTTTATGTTCTGCCGTTATTTCAAGCGTTTTATGTGGCGTATTATCTTGTTCTTGCGTGGTAATGAATTTTACCTGAATTTCTTCGCGCGTAAATCCAGGAAGAACTGCTTTGACGACAAGATGTGTGCCATCTTTGGATGGTGACTCAGTGATAGAAAAACGTGGCGCCTGTTTTTGTTGTGCCCCGATGTTGTGCAGGTTGTTCTCAATGCCCGACATCTCTTGATTGAGCTCGTGCATACGTTGCTCAAAAAGCTTATCAAATTCCTCAAAGAAGGTGCTCATCTGTTTGAGCGATGCATGCGGTGAAAATTCAGATGTCGCTTCCTGCATATTTTCTTGGCGAGTTGTAGCTTTTTCTTGTGTGATGTCATCTCCTGCATAAATGCTTGTTCCCAAAAGCATACTCAATGTGCAGATGCAACCGATATGTCGTTGGTTCATGATGGTCTCCTTAAACTTTAATTTTTTTACAGGCTGTCTTCAAATCTTTAAAAACTTCCATGATATCTGAAGAAATCACCTTGGTTTGTCCCAGGGTTTCAAGAAAATTGGTATCCCCACGCCAACGAGGGAGAAGGTGGATATGAAGATGAGAAGGAATGCCACCGCCGCCAGCAATGCCCAAATTGATGCCAACGTTGCATCCTTCTGCCCCCAGCACCTTGCCAAGAACAGGGATGGTTGCTGAAAGAACTTCCATCATTTCGGCACGTGTTGGTGGTGTCAGCTCATCAAGTTCAGCGTGGTGCGTGAGGGGTAGAATAAGAAGATGCCCCGCATTATAGGGGTAGCGATTCATCATGATAACGCAGTGCTTAAAACGTCTGACAATAAGCGATTGATCGTCATCATGAGCTGCAAATTGCTGGCAAAAGACGCAGTCAATCTTTGGTTTATTTTTATTGCCGCCTTTGCCAGTCATTGTGGTGACATATTTTTGGCGCCATGGTGCATAAAGACGTTGCATGATCCCCTCCTACAAATTAAACAACTCGTTAATTTTATTATTGATAATTTTTTCATCAGTCACCTCAACAAGGCGACCGATTTCTCGTCCCTGATTAACAAAAATGAGTGTTGGAACGGTATGAACATGTTCTCCGCCGATACCTGCAAGAAGCATTTCTCCATTAAGTGCTTTATTGCTCATATTGAGTTTGACCAGCGCTATTTTTTTGTTTGTAGTGGCAATACGTTCAAGCGTTGGTAACAATTGTTTGCATGACATACAGAGCGTTGCGTAAACATCAATAATGACCGGTTTTGTCGATCGGGTAACCAGCCGCTCAAATTCCTGAGCTGAGGTAATATCGTGAAGAAGCGACGTACGTTGTTCAGATGGTGCAATAGGCGTGGTCGCTACCTGAGCTGATACCATTGCAGTTTCAAATCCCGTTTCCTTAATAAATTTAATAGTCTGAAGTCCTGCTTTGCAGCCATCGCCTGATGCAATAATTGCCTGAGCAAAAAGTGGATTTGCAATATCACCGGCAGCATAAACGCCGTGAACTGATGTTTCTTGAGAGTTTTTAAGGACAATAAAACCTTGGCTATCAAGTTCAAGCGCGGCTTTAAAAGGTCCCGTGTTAGGACCGGAACCGATAGCAAGAAAGACACCATCAAGAGGCATCTTTGATGTTTCTTGTGTCTGGTTATTAAAAAGGGTGGCATGGGTAACGTGTTTACCATCACCTTCTACCGATTTAACTTCGGTATTAAAAAGAACGTTAACATTTGATCGCGCAAGTACACGCTCTTGTGCTTTGATATCTCGCGCTTTGAAATGATCTTTACGAATGATTATGGTAACGGTGCGTGCAATATCGGCAAGATATGCAGCTTCAGCAATTGCTGCATCGCCGCCCCCCACAACGACAACGTCTTTGTTGGCATATAAAGAGCCATCACAAGGGGCGCAGTTGCTAATTCCTTTTCCCCAATAATTTGAAGATCCCGATTCCCCAGGAACTCCTAACAAATGAGGCTCTTTGCCCATGGCAATAATGACGCTGAGAGCGCGCCATGTGGTAACCTTGCTTGGATCTGTAAGGTTGATGGTTTGTATTTCACGAGGCCAGCGCGAGAAATCGACGCCGATAACTTTTTCATTCATAACTGGTATGTTTTGAGCAAGGACATGTGTTTTAAGATCGCCAACAATGGTTGCTCCTGGGCTGTCAATACTTCCAGGCCAGTTGCGCACTGATGAAGATTGCGCAAGTGATCCGCCAACTTTGGGTCCTTCAAAAATGACACAAGGTATTTTGGCTTGGGCAACAAAAAGAGCAGCTGTCATGCCGGCAATACCACCGCCCAGAATAACTACCGGGATGGTGTGAGCATCAAACGTTATTGCGGATGCATCAAAAGTTGCTGCTGGTGGCTGTGAGGTCTTTTCATGACTGATACATCCAGCCAACGTTACGGTAAGTGTTGCAAGTGCAAAAAGTCGTGTAAAAATTCTTTGCATAACAAGCTCCTAGTATGATGATACTGTTTCTTTTTACTATACCAATGAATGCATAAAAAAGCCCGCGGTGGTCGCGGGCTGGTATTGTGCGTAAATGTAGAGCGCAGTGAGGTTATTAGGCTTCAGGATCTTGTGCTTCAGTCGTCGTAACTTTTTGCCTGAGAGCTTCTAAATCCATTCTAAGAGCGTCTACACGCGATTCAAGCGCAGTTACCTGCCTTTGAAGCTTGGCCAGGTCTCGCGCAGATGCAACGCTTGTCGGTCTCTCTTCAGTCTGCTGTCCAAACGCGCCACCGGCATAACAGAGTATTGGCCCGAGTAAAATGAGGAGAACGTATGCTGTTTTAATCATTTTCATAAGCGTCTTTCACCGTTCTTATTTGCTCTGTGCAGCTTTTGCTCGAGCGAGTTCCTCGCGCAATTTTCTATTTTCATCTTCAAGCTTTTTTTTCTCAGCCTCTGCACGTTGTGCTTGTTCTGCTTCAAGCCTATCAAGCCGTTCTTGCGTTGCTCTGTCTGGTGAGCGCGAAGATGAGCCAGATTTTGCAATTGAGCCACCAACAACACCGCCAAGAACGCCCCCGGCAAGTCCACCGGCAAAAGCATCGCCACCATGTCCAGCAAAACAAAGTCCTGGAATGAGTAATGCTGCTAGTACGCAGGATGCTACGATATTCTTTTTCATAAAGAGTTCTCCTTCTTACGTCATCCCCGCCACCGAGCGGGGATCTAGAGCTTTTATTTTAGCTTACTTTCTGGATACCCGCTTTTGCGGGTATGACTCTGTGAATGATCTCGTTGCCATAAAAATTAGCAGCGTCTACGGTTTTTTGCGAAGAACGATCATGCTCAAGCCGATAACCGCAAACAAGAGAATGATGACCAAAATTCCGAGTAACATGAAGGAGGTATTGCTTTTATTCGCATTGGCATCTGCCATTTTGCGTTCCATATCACGACGTTCAAGTTCGCGTTCCAGTTGCGTAATACGTTGGCGTTCCTGGTCTTGACGAAGTTGTTCGGCTTTTTCTTGAGCTCGAGCAGCTTCATCTTGTGCTTTGATTGCTTCTCGTTCTGCGCGCGAAGCTCTTCCCGAATCACCGCTACGTGAAACTGCTCCGCCAACAACACCGCCCAAAACACCACCAGCAAGTCCGCCTGCAAAAGCATCGCCGCCATGTCCAGCCTGGAGGCATGGACCGGTTAATATGAGCATCAAAGCAGCTAAAAGTATCTTTTTCATGAAGACAGCTCCTTCGTATAGAATAAATAGATTACCCAACTCATTCTTCATGCTAGACTAAAACAGTTTTTTGCTTCAAGGTTTTCCAAAACCTATCGTCGAACGGATGCTACCAAAGACATTTTGACCAAGGAGGTACACGTGCAAAACTATGTTTTCAATCTCATAGAACAAGAGAAACAGCGACAAGAGTCGAATATCAATCTTATTGCCTCAGAAAACTATGCAAGTAACGATGTTTTATGTGCTGCTGGCTCAGTACTCACCAATAAATATGCTGAAGGATATCCAGGGCAGCGTTATTATGGCGGATGCAAAATTATTGATGAAATTGAACTTTATACTATTGCGCAGGGAAAAAAGCTTTTGCATGCTGAGCATTTAAATGTGCAACCCCATTCGGGTTCAAATGCTAATTTTGCCGTATATCTAGCCTTGTTGAATCCGGGTGACACTGTTCTTGGTATGAATTTGAGCGCCGGGGGACATTTGACGCACGGACACAAGATTAATTTTTCAGGCAAGATGTACAACTTCATCTCCTATGGAGTCGACCAACAAACTGAGCTTGTTGATTATGCAGCAATCGAGTCACTTGCCCATCAACATAAACCAAAGATGATTGTTGCAGGAACATCGGCATATTCACGTCTTATTGATTATGAACGCATTGCACGTATCGCCAAAGACGTTGGCGCATTCTTTTTTTATGACATGGCGCATATTGCAGGGCTTGTGGCTGCTGAAGTTGTGCCAAGTCCACTTCCTTGGGCTGATGTGGTGAGTAGTACGACACACAAAACGTTACGAGGGCCTCGTGGTGGTATTATTTGCAGCAAGGCTTCTTTAGGCACGCGTATTGATAAAGCGGTTATGCCGGGCAGTCAGGGAGGCCCGCTTATGCACATTATTGCGGCAAAAGGGGTTGCTTTTGATGAAGCACTACAACCATCATTTAAAAAATATGCGCAAACTGTTCTTGCTAATGCTGCGGCAATGGCGCAAGCCTTCAAGGATCTTGGGTATCGTATTGTTTCTGGCGGTACCGATACGCATCTCTTTTTGCTTGATTTGCGCTCAGCGCAACATCTTAAAGGATTAACTGGCAGAGCGGCTGAAGAAGTGTTGGGTCGTTGCAATATTGTAGTCAATCGCAATTCTGTTCCATTTGATCCACTTCCACCAACACAGACGAGTGGTATTCGCATAGGAACGCCGGCAATAACGACGCGTGGATGTACACAACAGGATGCGATGCACGTGGCGCTTTTGATTGATGAAGCATTGCGCAATCGCACCGATGATAAAATTTTGAAAAATATTGCGGATGAAGTAGCAAAAATGTGTGCGCGATTACCGATCTATGGCAACCTACACACGCAAACTGTTGCAACTGATACACAAACCTTGGTAGCTTCCAGCTGCTTGTGATGACAAAACGAAAGCTCTAGATCCCCGCTCGGAGGCGGGGATGACGTAAAAAGTCAGTAGGGCTTAAAAAGGGAGAAAGGAGATCTTATGGATGGTCAAAATATGCCCAACATGAAAATGATCAAAGGCATTCTTGCCACCGCGATTGGTATCATTTTCATGCTCTATGCCTACAAAATGATTGTGCATGTCATTTTATTTACCACCGGCGCGCTGTTGGTATATTACGGCTTATTGATGCTTAATATTCCGGCTGTTACCAGCATTTTGCATAAAGTGAAATCTTTCTTAAGCAAACTTATCCCCCAAGATTAAAACTCTTTTGGATGAGGGGCATCAATCAAATCAGCCCCTCTATTTTTAATATCTTAATTTGATATTTCCTAGTCCACAGCATCGAGTGGTGATGGTATCTCAATAGGCCAAAGATGTATAAATGGCTTTTTGCAGGTAGGACATGTATTTGAAGTAGGGTCAACGCAATCATGGCAAAAAATATGGCCGCAATGAAGTGCTTGTGGGTCAAAGTACTGCTTATGACAATTGCGACATTTGTTACCTTCATCGTAAATGAGCTTGTCTGGGGCTTCTTCGATCATAAGCGGTTGCGTTAAGCGGTCTTGTAAATTTTGTCGACGATTAGCTTCTGTTCGACGGTCATCGTCTGCTTCTTCTTGTTCTTTTTGCTCACGTTTGAGCCGTTCGGCTTTAATCCTCTGTTGCTCAGCTTCGGCTTCTGCTTCCTGCTTTTGTCTGAGCTCTTCTTTTTCATTTTGCATCCTAACGAATTCAGCGTGTCTGAGCTCGTCTTCTGCTTTTCGGGCAGTTCGACGTCGATTTTCTGCTTCTTCTTGTTCTTTTTGCTCACGTTTAAGCCGTTCAGCTTCAATCCTCTGTCGCTCAGTTTCAGCTTCTGCTTCTTGCTTTTGTCTGAGCTCTTCTTTTTCATCTTGCGCCCTAACGAATTCAGCGTGTCTGAGTTCGTCTTCTGGTTTTCGGGCAGCCCATAGTTTTTTAAAATAATCATCCATATCTTGTCTAATCGTCTTTTCATTTTGTCTGAGCATATCCTCATCCTCTATGGCCAATTTTTTTAATTTTTGAAAATCTCCAACCTCGAGATAGAGCGCGATGATATATGCAATGATGAGGGGGATGATAATGTTCTTTTTTCCACCTGTGTTGATAAGAAAATATTGAGTGATGCGCGTGAAATCCAAGCCAATATTAGCAATGAGTGCTTTTGGATTTGGATAGCCATAGCCTTGATTTGGGTAATTGTAAGTTTTTGGCGAAATTTGTCGTGTACGTACAAGCGCGCATAACATTTCAAGTATTGGTAAAACATACATACCAAGTTTTGCGTAATCGTCGCCAAGACATGTTTTTGCTTGCACTTGGTTGTTTTCAGGCGTTATTCCGGTCTCTATAAGAGATATCGCAACACTTATGGAATCAAATGCAATTGAGTAAGAAGGATCGTGTTTCGATGAGGTGCAGCAGTTATTGATTAATCTTATTGCATGTATAACTGCTCTTTTAAAATAAGCACTACGTGAGTAATCATTTCGCAGCTTGAATTCAAGACATGCTGCTGGCCCGCGTAGCAAAGCGGTTACAAGTTCGATATTGTTTACAGGAGTTGATGCTTCAAGCGGTTGCGATGGCGTTATTAAACATGTGCTTACAATGAGAGCAGTCACATATTTTTTGAGCTTGTTTATCATTTGCGTGCCTTATTGAATTTGCGCGATCACCCATTGTAGCTTTTTGAAAAAAGTTAGCCAATCTGTTGAACTGAAAAGATCGTTTACAACACCTTGAGCGTCATGACGGTTGCCCTCTAAAAATCTTTCTCCTCGTAAAGCCACAGCGTTAATGCCGCGCTTAGCTTCAGCAGCAACAACATCCAATCCGCGCGCTGTCTTTTGTGCTTTTACAACAAGATCAATGATACAAATGAGTACAAGTACCGCATAAATCTTTCGCTTAAGCGATGTTTGCGGCGCGCTGCAATAGAGTTGGCCTAAGCGTGAAAGTATAATGAGAGGGTCTGAATATTTAAGAGCAAGCGCTTGCCCCTCGAGCGGCATTTGAATATCAAACGATTCCCACTTGATTCGTCCTGTTGCTGCAGCCGTTTCAAGAAGAGGGAACACGACATAACCAAGCAAATCCTGAAACTTGTCTGCTTTTTCGGTCGCTTCTTTTTTATCCGATGGACCGACGATAACTTCGGCTAAGTTTTTGATAACAGCCAGTAGGTCATATCCGATCCACAACGTGGCAAGCTTTTGCGACATGTTTGCTTGAAAAGGGACGCTTCTCCAGGGCTGACTCAATTTGTCTGGTGGCTTTGCAGATAGTTCATTAACCAAACGATTTACGTGAATGAGTGCTTTAATAAAAGCTGCGCTACGGGATGTGCTATTGCGCAGGTCGTATTCAAGAATGCTGCAGGGAAGACGGAGAGCTGCGGTTGCAAGCTCAATATCTGCTTGCGTGATGGTTGCGGAACTTTGAGCAAAAATAGCGCTATTGATACCAATGATCATAATGATTTTTTTAAAATAGTTGTTCACAAAGCCCTTTCTTAGTTTGGTTTTCCAGGTTCTTCAACATCTTCTCCTGGCGCAGCAAGAGCGGGAGCAATTGGCTCTTCTGCCGGTTGTGGCATTACTGCTGGAGGAACACCGGGATCCACGTTCTGATTCTCATTAATATCCGGTTCTCCTGGTTTTTCAAGAGGCGCTTCGTGTTCTCCGTGTTGATTAATCCTGAAAAAAACTTCAAATTCTTTGTCGCAACCAGGACATTTATAATCATTTTCTTCTACGCATTTTCTACATGAGATATGTCTACATTGTAATGCGCCCAGATCATTGGGTTTTTCTTGATTACAAAAAGGACATTTTTCAGGATGGTTTGCGTCCTGGTGAAGAAGTTCCCGTTGTGAGATGGTATGCAAATGTTGCGCTTGTTTTATGATGTCAACCACACACCATGCCAAAAGCCCAATGATAATTTTACGTTGAGATGAATTTTTAGGTGCAGCAAAATAAATCTGTAAAAGCCTTGATAGCGTTGTGGTGATTGCGGCGAAGTTGCCACCAGAATAGGGGAGTCTAATTTTGATGAACTTTGTTCGTGCCAAAGCACTGAGCATTTCAAGCGTTGGTAACACAATGCGACGTAAAAATTGATAATCTTTGTTGTCAGATAGTTTTTGTTCAGTGGCGTTTTGCGCAAGCGCTGTGGGCACTGTAAGATTTTTTTGTGTAGTAAGCGATGCTTTAAGATGCACAAAAATCTCTTTTGCATCATACACAAACCACCCAAAGGCGTGATGTTGAGGCTGGGCGTTTTGACTATGCAGATCGTTGACCAAACGAATAGCGGCAATTAAGGCTTTTTTTGCGTGTGCGCTGCGTGATGTATCATTGCGGAGCTCGTATTCAAGATAGGCCGCGGGGCCACGTAAAAGTGCTGTGGTGATTTCGATGGCATTGTTGGTCGAGACGGCATTAACCGTTGAGATGCTTACCGCGCTGGTGCCTGCAAAAAGAATGAAAGCTAAGAGCGTTGTTTTTCTTGCCATACACTTATCCAAGTTATTTTATTCTGATCTTCATCAAAAATGATTTTTAGGAGCGGTTGTGGATGTTGCTCATGGTGCTGGCTTTTATACGGGCGGGTGCTTTTAACTAAGAATTCAACAATGCACGCCACCAAGAGCCCTCCAATAACCTTACGATGAGCTGAATTGCGTGGCGCAGCATAATATAATTCGCACAAGCGAACCATGCTTATACCAATGGTTGCAAGGTTGTTGCTTTTGCCTACGTTTGGCATTGTTCTTGCTAGCGCGCAGATCATTTCAACAGCTGGAAGTATCATGCTTCGTAGAAGTTCGTGCTCATGGTCATCTGTTGCAATAACCGGAGTTGAATTTTTTCCCGTTAGGCACGCTTTGAGCTCTTTAATAATGGTGGTGCTGTCATAGATGTTCCAGCCAACAGGATGCTGCCAGGTGCTCAAGCCTTTGATGACTTCCATAAAAGCTTCTCTGTTTAATGCTTTTTGTGAAGTTGTTGTTGGGGCCAATAGATCATCAAGTAAGCGCACACTATGAATGGCAATTTTTATTGCATGCGCACGGAGTGACGTGTCATTACGAAATTTATATGCAAGATACGCCGCCGGCCCACGTAAAAGTGCCGCTGTATATTGTATACTTTTTATAGTTGATGCCGCGTGGATGGGTGGCGCGCTCATTATGCCGAGGCATACAACTACCGTAATTAAAAATTTGTGAGTATTTTGTAGCATGTAAAACATTGATATTTTTTGTTATCGCCTAAATTTCATACAGTATTTTTGGAATGTTTTGGTTGCAATAAGGGCATTTTGATTTTCCGTTCAAGCAAGAAGCAATACATTCTTTGCAAAAGACATGCCCGCACTGTAGAGCATGTGGTTTTTTAGGTGGGTCAAGACAGACCGAACATTCTTTATTCCCTTCGCTGTCTTCGGTATAACGGCCCTCTGGCCTGTTATTAGATCTTTCGTTTTTTTTAATAATGTGAATTTGTTGAGCAGCTTCTTGTGCTGCATGCCGCCTTCGTTCCTCTTCTTGTTGGTTAGCGTGTACATCGACATATATTCGTCTCATATCGATTAAAATTTCAACAAGGCAGGCGGTGAGGAGTGCTAGGTCGTATCGACATTTGATTTGAAAATGAGAAAATTAGCCACAACAAAACAAAAAGGAGTTGTTTGTGGTTAAAAGATACGAGCTTTCGAAGGCGCAATGGGAAAAGATAAAAGATATGGTCCCTGGAAAAAGTGGAGATCGCGGTCGTCATGGTGTTGATAATCTAAACTTTGTAAATGGTGTTCTTTGGATTTTGCGATCTGGAGCACGTTGGTCAGATCTGCCAGCATATTACGGTAAATACAAAACGGTACACAAACGTTTTACTCGTTGGGCTGCAAAAGGTGTTTGGGATAAAGTTTTTAAAAGCTTGATCAAAGATAGGGATAATGAATATCTCATGATTGATTCAACTATTGTAAGGGCTCATCATCAAGCTGCTACGTTAAAAAAAAAGATCAGGCTCTGGGGCGTTCTCGAGGAGGTTTAACAACAAAAATCCATATGATGTGTGATGCACTTGGTTTACCAATAAAATTCATTTTGACGGGCGGCGAAGTAAGCGATTTTACGCAAGCCATTCAACTTCTTGGTAATGAAAAAGCAAATTATGTTCTTGGAGATAGGGGCTTTGATAGCGATGAAATCGTAGAACATATATCTGAGAAAATGTGTGCTATTGCTGTGATTCCACCGAAATCTAATCGCCTTGTTCAACGCAAATATGACAAGTACATTTACAAAGAACGTAACTTGATAGAACGTCTTTTTAACAAACTTAAAAATTTTAGAAAGATTGCTACTCGTTATGAAAAAATACAAAAGAACTTCGAGGCTCTTATTTGTTTGGCTTGCACGTTTTTATGGTTAATTTAAATGTCGATACTGCCTAGAAGGATCTTACGCTCTTTGGAATTATGGGGCGCAGCAAGATAAAGTTGGCCAAGCCGTGACATGCTTGTAGCAATGCCAGCAAAGCATCCTCCTCGATGAGGTAGCCGACTTCTCGCAAATTCCGTACGTCCAAGCGCACCGAGCATTTCAATCATCGGCAGTATAAAACAGCGTAAAATGTGATTGGCTCTGCTATCGACTAATGTTGGTTTTTCAGCAGCGTTTGTTGTGGGCGGTGTTGGCTGTTTTTGTGTGGTGAGCAGCGCTTTAAGATGCACAAAAATCTCTTTTGCATCATACACGAACCAACACAAAGAGTGATGTTTAAGCAGCGATGTTGGATTATTTAGGTCGTTGATGAGACGAACGGCAGCAATTAAGGCTTTTTTTGCATGCGCGCTGCGCGAAGTGTCATTACGAAGTTCGTATTCAAGGTATGCAGCGGGCCCGCGTAAAAGTGCAGTTGTGATTTCAAGGTTGTCATGGGCATGCGCGTTTACCATTGGTTGCGTAGCGATCGAAAGGCCAATGCTCATGGTAAGAAATTTAATTATATGTTTGGTGTAACGTTTCATAGTTTTTGCCTTTATTTACCACTGTTTTTTCAAAAAAAGCCTCTCTTTATAGCATAAAAGGGTCCCAACGTCTAAAAAATGATTCTATGGTATACTTTTGCCCATAGGTTAAAGAAGTAAATTTCTTACTGAAAAATTAAAAAAACGAGCTGCGGTATGGAACTAGAAAAACTGTACGATCATACAAAATGTGATGCACAAGCACAGGAGATGTGGGCGCAGGAAAAGGTATGCGATTTTGTGCCGACCGATCCGGCAAAAGTCTTTAGCATCGATACCCCGCCGCCTACTGTTTCTGGTTCTCTTCACATAGGACATATTTTTTCGTATACCCATGCCGATCTTATTGCTCGTTACAAACGCATGCGCGGTTATCATGTTTTCTATCCAATGGGTTTTGACGATAATGGATTGCCAACCGAGCGTTTTGTTGAAAAGAAACACAACACGCGTGCACATTTGATGAAGCGTTCAGAATTCATTGACCTTTGTTCGCGTGAAACAGCCGAAGTCGAAAAAATATTTGAAAATTTATGGCGTCGCATGGGATTGTCCATTGATTGGTCAAAAACCTATTCAACGATTTCAAAGGACGTACGCCGTACAGCTCAATATTCGTTTATTGATCTTTATAACAAAGGGCTTGTTTATCGCAAGCAAGAACCTTCATTGTATTGCACCACGTGTCGTACTTCGGTAGCTCAGGCTGAACTTGAAAGCGCCGACGTTACCACAACGTTCAACGACATTGTATTTGTCACCGAAGAGGGCGAAAAGCTTGTTATTTCTACGACTCGTCCTGAATTATTGCCATCGTGTGTTGCGCTCTTTTTTAATCCTGATGATGTTCGCTATAAACATTTGCTTAATAAATTTGCACTGACCCCTGTTTTTGAAAAACCGGTGCGCATTATGGCGGATGAAAAGGTTGATCCTGCCAAAGGTACTGGTCTTGTCATGTGCTGTACGTTTGGTGATCAAACCGATATTCATTGGTATAAAACGTATAAATTGCCGTTTGTTCAGTCAGTAGGTTTTGATGGTAAATGGACACCAGAAACAGGTCCTCTTGCAGGTCTTAATGTGCGTGAAGCGCGTAAGAAAATGCTTGAGTTGCTCAAAGAGTCAGAACGACTTGTTGGCCAAAAAACCATTACGCATAGCGTCAATACGCATGAGCGTTGCAAACAAGAAATTGAATATTTAGTGCTTCCTCAATGGTTTATTAAAATTCTTGAACACAAAGAGGCCTTCTTGCGTCGTGCCGATGAGATTGAATGGCGACCAGCCTTTATGAAGGCGCGGTACCTCGATTGGGTGCAAAATTTGCATTGGGATTGGGGCATTTCGCGACAACGCTTTTTTGGCATTCCATTTCCTGCGTGGCATTGCAAAGATTGTCAGCGTGTTCTTTTAGCGGATGTCAAAGAGTTACCAGTAGATCCTCAAGAACAGCCATTTCCTGGCGGCACCTGTCCGCACTGTTCAAGTACTTCAATTGTGCCGGATACTGATGTTATGGATACCTGGAATACATCGTCACTAACACCGCTCATTAACCTTAAATGGCCGGATCAATCACCTGATGCCCTTACCGTACCTATGAGCATGAGACCACAAGCTCATGATATTATTCGTACGTGGGCATTTTATACCATTGTTAAAACTCATTTTCATTGCGATACCGTGCCTTGGAAAACATTGATGATTTCGGGCCATGTACTCGCAGGTAAAGATAAAATTTCCAAGTCACAAGGCAATAGCAAAATGGCCCCTGAAGAATTACTCAAGCAATTTCCTGCTGATGCCATTCGCTATTGGGCTGCCAGTGGACGATTGGGAACTGATACGGCGTTTAGCGAAAATCAGCTTAAAATAGGCCAGCGCTTAGTAACCAAGTTATGGAATGCGTATCGATTTATGGGTGAACATTTGCAGGGCTATACACCGCACAAATGTGTTCCAACTGATGCGCTTAATCAGTGGCTACTTCATACCCTAAGCGCGACGTATTTGCGTTACCAAGAATTTTTTGATGCCTATGAATATCAGGCAGCTCTTGAAGCAATTGAAAAGTTTTTTTGGAGCGATTTGTGCGACAATTATCTTGAGTTGGTAAAAGATCGCTTTTTCAACCCTGCCAATTATTCCCCAGAAGAAGTCGAGGCAACTAAGCAAACACTTTATGATGTTGGCTTTGGCGTTTTGCAGCTTTTTGCGCCCTTTGTTCCGCATGTGACTGAGCATTTATATCAAGCATTGTTTAAACAGTTTGAGCATACGGTTTCGTTGCATGCTACCAAGGGTGATCAAGCTCGCTTTGCGCATACGTTTGAAACGAGTTTTAAAAATATGGGTTCAGTTCTTGCCGTTATTGCAGCGGTCAGAAAACTTAAAAGTATGCAGCAAGTGTCGCTCAAAAAAGAGATTGCAACTCTGGTTGTGCATACCGCTGACGCTTCAGTTCGTACTTTACTGGAGCAGCAAAAAACGGTACTGTTGGGCGTAACAAAAGCTAAAGAGCTTGAAATTACTGCTCAACCTCTGGCTGCAAGTCAGTTTGTGGTTGAAGGTGACGTGCTTACGGCGCATGTAATATTGTGATTACCATCAAAAATTCTCAACGTTCAATTCCCGTTAAAATCAATCTCCTCCGCCAGGCAATAACCTGCATGCTTGAGCGTGCTGGTTATCCCAACTTTGATATCAACATCCTGCTTACTACCAATGCAACCATTCGTTGCTACAATAAGCAATTTCGTCATAACGACAAAGCGACCGATATCCTATCGTTCCCTTTTTATCCTGAACTCAAAGCAGGCGAGCACATTCACGCAGCAACGTCGGATGAAAAAAACTTAGGTGATGTGATAATTTCAGTTGCCTACGCACAGAAAGATGCGCAAAAACTAGGGCGTGAGTTAAACGTTCATCTTATTCGGCTCTGCGCTCATGGTATTGCACATGTACTTGGTTATGATCATGAAACTGACAGCGATTGGAAAAAAATGAATAAAGTTGAAGCTCGGCTTCTGGAGGGTTTCTTGAAGCTATAAAAAATTTAGGTTCAGCAAGGGGTCGTAATGAAGTTCGTTGAATATCTTCGCAACAAAAAACATAAAATTATGCTCATCTCAGCCTGCATTCTTTTGCTTTGCGCGCTTGGTATTGCTTATGTTGGTTGGAATACCTTTATTCGTGAAGCTCGGCAGCATGTTAAAATTCTTAAACGTCAGCACATTAACTATCTTTTCAAACGCTTGTTCTCTCCATTTTGGAGATAGTGTGTGATGAAGAAATATTACGTTGTTGCTCGGTATGTACCATAAAATCTTTAACTTGCTTAACATACGTTGTGAAGCGCTCTGATTGAGTTGCAAGATCAAACTGAGCGTCAAGAATAAGCACAGGAACATTGCTTAACTGCCCGGTGATACCCTGCTTTTCAACCAAGAGCTTTTCATGAAAATTATGAATTTGCTTGAGATATTCAAGGGTAATGTGACTTTCGCCGTGGCGGTGTCGCCTTTGTATACGCTCAAAACAAATCGCTGGTTGTGCTTGAAGGTAGATGAAGCCATGAGGTGGTTTGCAATGTTGATGTACCAGGACGTCGACCATGCGTGAATAGACATCCCATTCAAGAGGGCTTAAAAAACCGCTAGCGTATCCGTTTTGAGCAAAACAGTAGTGCCCAGAGTAGACGGAGCGTTCCATGAGACTGAAGGGAAGTTTGAGCGCTTGCGTTGCCATGTGGTGTTTGACGCGGGTTACCAGCGCAAGCGTTTCAATAGTATACGCCCAGCGCTGTGCGTCTTTATAAAAGTTTTCAAGTAATGACTGTCCATACGTTTGAGAACTCCAGCTTTCTTGAGGCTCCTGAATAACCAGAATTTCAGGGCATTGTTTTTGGATTAATCGTAGAAAAGTCGACTTTCCCACTCCTATGTTACCTTCGAGCAAATACATATCAGCCTCTTTTAAAAAAAATATTTTTTGCCCGAGTATAAATTTTTTGGAAGTGAGAGGCAAAAAGTTTACCTGAAGAGTGAGTAAATCATGCAGAGGGATAATGTAA
>JBAZHB010000010.1:0-29400 GCA_041652535.1 Candidatus Babeliales bacterium | reverse complement strand
TTTAGCGATTCCAAGTGCTTTGTTTGGTTATTGGGGTTTTGAAGCCTGTTGCAGTTTGGGACATCTTTTGGAGGGTGGCCCTCGACAGGTCGGAAAAGTTGCTCTTACCGCCTTTGGCCTGGTGACCGTGACTTATATGTTGTTCCATTTAAGTTTGATTCACATTATGGGTGCAGGTAATCTTGCTGCCTATGGTGTTTTGGCGTTCCCAAGCTTCATGAAGCTTTCTGCAACTGCAACATCAGTGGTTGCAACAACAGTGATCGGCGCAATCTTCTTGTGCTACTGCGGTACCATTTTTGGTGCTTCCCTTGCTAACATCACCAACATTTTTACCCTTGCTGAGCAACGAGTAATTGTCGGCGGCCGTTTGTTAACTAAAACAAGCTCCTGGGACCGTCCAACGGTTGCTGGTATCGTATACGGATTGGTATTGTGGATCTTTTTGGCGGTAGTTACCAATAAATATGTGCTTATGGCTTTAGCAAATATTGGTATTTGTAGCGCTTTGACGCTTATGCTTATTGCGTTGCTTTTCTTCTTCATCAGAAAACAAAATTATCTTCAAGTATTAGTAACATTGATTGGTCTTGGATCTGCGGTCATTACCTTTTATTACATTTGGATGACGATAGGAACAAGTAACTGGGCGCGATTTATGGCGGTGGCGCCACTAATTGCTCTTCTTGGTGTTGGGTTGATTCTTTATGTTGTTCAACAAAAGACAGGTGTTAAAATACGCCGATAATTATAATTTGATGGTGTAATCATGGAAGGAGGGGGATGAAGCACACACATATTCCAGGATGGCTTGCAATAGTTATCAATATTAACATTCTTTTGGCAAGCGCATTTTGTATAGATTTGAAGAAAATATGGGCATCCTCTGGAGGGATGCCCATATTTTTTATCTGGTTATTAGGTGCGGTTGCGTTTTTACCGATAATTTTGGTTCTTGCTCGTCTGGCGTGGCGATTTCCTTTTTCTGGCGGTTTGTATGTCTATAATAAACGCGCATTGGGTGAGTTTTGGGGATTTGTTAGTGGGTGGGGGTATTTTGTTGGAACGATCGCAGCGAATGGATATATTATTCATCTTTTAAGTGCCCATATACATCGCATTCCGGCGATTAATAGTATTTTAGAGCGCGCAGGTATTTCTGATATATGGATTGAAATAGGAGTGGTAGTGCTGTTTGCATTACTCAATCTTGTCAGTATCTACATTGTTTTTGCGCTCAACCTTCTTTTTATTCTGTTTAAGCTAGCAATATTAATTGTAACCGTAATGGTAATTCCAAAATTGTTCAATGTGCATCAATGGTCAATTTTGCACCTTGATTGGCAGGGCTTTGTAATATTTGTGCCCTTTGTTCTTTTTTCGTATACCGGTATTGAATCTTGTTGCTCTGTTGCGGATAAAATAACTGAAAGTCGTTGTGAAGTTGGACGCGTCATAATGATATCGTTTGCGATAATTACCACTTTTTATCTTTTATTTCAATTCGTCTTTTTCTGCTTGCACGGAGCAAATACGTTCGACCCATTTTTTCATCTCATGCCGTTGCTAACTGATAATCAACAATTTATTGCAATAGGTGATACGTGTATGACGTGGGCTGTAATAACATCTTTTTTAGCTGGTTATTACGGTATGTTTTACTACAATAGCTGGAATCTTCATGCAATAGCGATGGATAAAGAAATTGAGGGAATTAAGTTGTTGCGTGCGCTTAACCGTTACGATGTTCCGTGGTTATGTGTTTGTGTACAGGCCTTATTAATTATCCCTTTCATCGTATTTGCGCACAGCAACTTTTGTCTTATGACGCTTGGCGTTGCAGCAACAATAGGTGTTTATTTTCTGAGTACGCTATCATTTTTGATATTTGATAGATCATTGCTTGGATATATTGCATTAGTAAGCTGCGCAGGAATGTTATCATTGTGCATGATTGATTTGTGGCGACCTAGCGCACGGATCCCGTTGTGTCTTTTTGTAGGGATTGTTGTAGCCGGGATTGTTGCTAGTTCATTTTCCAAGTTTTGGTCAAAAAGCTAATTTTTTCGTGATAATTTTCACACAATCTTCAATTGGATAACGATCTGTGTTGAGGATGTAGTCATAATTGAGCCGAGGAGAAATAAAGACTCTTTTGCGATTGCATAGTCCAAATTTCCCTATGATTTCTGTTCTAAGATTTTCAAACTCTTGAGCATCTGCAAAATCATCACGTACCAGTTCAAATGCTTGTTCTATATGAGAACGTGAAAGCTCATCGATGGTAAATTCAGTTTTATCTTGATGGGCTTTAAACATTGCATCAAATTGACGTAAGACTACCGAAGTAATGCGTGAATTTTGTGGTTGATTAAGAGTTCTTGCATGATGATTGCGCTGTTGTAGGCGTTTGACTACCGCATCAAATGGGCAATACACCAAAATCATTACATTATTAATGTTTTTAATAATTTTAAACCATCGATAGGTGCTTGTTACATCTTCAAGGCAGGTAAGCGTTGTGTCACAAAGAACATTGTTGCCTCGATGCACCATGGTTCCAATGTGGACATACATTGATTCAGTTAGCTTGTTGCAGGTAGCAATAAATTCATCAAAGGGCAGCGGATTCTGTTTTTGAGCTTCAAAAACCTCCGTAATAAAGTCATCAAGCGCAACATAGTGATAAGGGTGCTCAATTTTATGGCAAAACAGTCTACAAATACTCGTTTTTCCTGCGCATGAAGTTCCATCAAAAAGTATCATTGAGCCCTGGGTTAGTGTGACCTTATTTGCTTTTCCTAAAGGCATAAGGGGAACAGCTCCTTTC
Organism: Candidatus Babeliales bacterium; assembly: GCA_041652535.1. GTDB lineage: Bacteria > Babelota > Babeliae > Babelales > RVW-14 > UASB124. Next base: position 26,570 of record JBAZHB010000010.1, on the reverse strand, counting down.
TATTCCATTTGAATTTTTCAGAGAGAATACCATGCCATCCTGGTGATGTCTTGTCAAAAAAATTAAAGAGATTTTTGTCACAAAACCACCATTTTTTTGTTGATAAAGAGAAAAAGAAGCTTTATTGCGATAAAAATTCAAATAGAAAACATAAGCCCGGTTGCCGTTAGCGCCTAATACCTATATACTTACGTGTATATCGATAGTTTTAGAAAATAATGGGGGTTATATTTATGAAATCTATAGAAACCAATTTTTTGCATAAAATTTTATTGTCTGCAATTTTTATATGCTCTTTAGGGTCTTTTACCCAGCCGGCTCTGCCGATGTCAAAGGCTCTCGTACCGTTTTCAAAAGAACTTGTAGCTGTCTCAGGGAAAGCTAAAGATGTCGAGAAGAGTGAATTGATTAAACAGCTTGAAGCTCTTAGACCTGAAATTGCTCGATTATTAAATGAGAGAGACGAACAAGCTGCGCTCAAAAAAGAAGTGCTGAGAGTACCACGTAGCTTATCTGGTATGTGGCGGCGTGCTAAAAATAATTCTGTTTCTTCGGTGCGGTCAGCCTGGAATAAGGTAAAGTCATTAGGTACGAGTACTCGCGATGCGATGTATGTTGGACTTATTTCAAGTACTGGCCTTATGAGCTATGCCGTTCTTTCAGGTTGGTTGCCATCCTGGGTTCAAATAAAGGTCTGGCCGGCTGCTTATATCGGTTTTGCGCATGGTGTTCTTGTAGCCTGTGGATATTATATGTGGCAATATTTGCCAAGTTCAAAATACGGCGCAGCACATGATACATTGCTTGATTTGTGTCAAGAACTAGGCATTCCAGTTGAAGGACTTGCTCTTAAGCATGGTGATGGCAGAAATAAAATTTGTAGCAAAATTTATGGCTCATATAATAGCAACGCTTCTCCTGATGAAAGACGCGGGTTGATTAAAGCTTTATTGTTAGATGCTCAGGCTGATAAAGATGCAGTATCTAACGCGTTTACCAAATATCGTTCACAAATTGACGCTGCCTTGAAGAAGATTAAGGATGTCGTCACGGTTAAAGAGTTGCGTGTAAAAAGCTTTAAACTCGCTGCTCTTCTTTGTAATATAAAAGAAAAAATGATGAAAATTAATACTGACCTTAATGCAGTAAAATAAACACGCATCTATAACTTCTCAAAAAAAAGAGGCTCGCCTAAAAATGAGCCTCTTTTTTGGTTTCATGACCACAACTCGATAAATTTATGTAAATCTATACCTCGTCTCATGCGTTATGCAAAAATAACTGAGATTTCATCCAGGACAATAAACCATATAAGGGGTAGCGATGCTTGATTTTTTGCAAGGTAAGGTTGCCTATATACATGACAAAACACTAACGATTGCCGTGAGCGGCATGGGCTTTTTGGTACATATTGCTCAACCGCGTACCTATGTGCAAGATGCAGAAGTTTATATGTATACCTATCTTCATTGGAACCAAGAAAATGGTCCCAGCCTTTATGGCTTTGCAACAGAGCTTGAGCGTAAAGTATTTTTGATGATTATTGATTGTCCCAAGATTGGACCATCAATTGCGCTTACCATCTTGTCGCAAATTACCGCATCAGAATTTCTTGAAATGATTACAGCGGGAAGTGAATCAGGGTTAAGTAATTTAAATGGTATTGGTAGTAAAAAGGCAGAACAACTTATTGTTGAATTAAAGAGCAAGGTACAAAAATTGATTAATAATGGTGGCTTGGTACTCGAAAAACAACATAGTTTTGTTCAATGGCAACAACTAAGCGAAGTTCTTACATCGCTTAATTATTCAAAGCCAGAAATTACCAAAGCTACGCAATACGTTGCCGAGAAATACACTGGACAAAATTATCCGCTTGATCAGCTTATTAGAGCAGCATTGGCTTATTTATCTGGAAAACAGGTATGAGGAATGCGTTTACGCTTCTTGAAATGCTTGTTGTTATTACCATTACAATAATTTTGTGTGCCATTACAATACATTCTTTTGGTGATGATGATCGTACTTTGATACTCCAAGAGCTTGAAAAAATGGAAGTGATACTGCGATACCTGCAGCAACGGGCAATGGCAACGCAACGGGTACAGAGTCTTGTTATCACCACAACGGCACAAACGTATAGCTATGGAGCTGCGCGTCAAATCCTTCCACCCCGAATCTGTTTTGGGTATCTGGCGACGGCATATGGCCCGCCTGGAAATCCAACGGCTCCCTTAACACACGTTGCAACATTTCCTGCCGTGAACCCAACAACATTCATTTTAAAAATATTTCCTAATGGAAAAATGTCTTCAGGGGCGCTTTATATGCGTAATTATGGCGGAACTAGGCTTGGCGCTTTAACTTGCACCGTCTCTCAGGTATCCTACTTGCGTAAGTATATGTACGATTCGGGCCAATGGGTTTTGTTGGCATCGTAAATTCAGGTTGCAATCGTTATGTTTAAAGTTGTTACGCGAGTTATCATCGCGTTTGTAGGAGGCCTTATTTTTTCGTTGTGGATGCTGCAGACATCGACAACGGTCAAGACATTTGTTGGAACCAAGCTTATTACCTTTCTTGAGTCAGCTTGGGATGCTCAGATTACCTATGACAAAGTAAAAGTTAACTTCTTCTCGCTCTCGATGTTATTTAAACATGGTGCCATTCGTCCGGCGCAGCATCGTCATTATGAATGGCGATTTGACGACTGTTCGGTGCATGTTTCAATATTTGATCTTCTATTCCACCGTAAAGTAGCACTTCATCTCACCTTTAATAGTATTAAAGCCACAACGTTGTATACCACTAAAGGGTCTGATCTTATTGATCATCTGAAAAGGATTTTTGCTACCAATTCCTCTTCCTTTGAAATTTCTCCTCAGGCTATAACAATTAATGGAATTGATCTTGACGTGAAGGTCAATCATGATGCAGTTCCACTGCTTACTACCTGTACCGTGCATATGCCGGGAAGATTGCATTTTTGTAAAAATGATAAGGTTGCAGGTGTTGGGGTTGTTGCATGGCATGGCACGATAACACCTGGCGGCGCAACTATTACATGTAATCAGCGCGTGGTTATGCATCACGAAGAGGGAACGTTTGAGTGCTATAAAAATATTCGTAGCAATCTCTGGCATATGCAAGCAATGCTGAAGGGCATGTGTCCGCCGATTGATCCTGTAGGCGCCTGCGTTCTTCAGGGGGTATGGGATAATAATAAACGTTCATTAAATTTTTCTCGTGATACACAAGATCTAACCTTGACTTTGACCGGGGATGAGGCATCACGGGTGAGGCTGAAGGGAATATTTGAACTTGCTTATGTGCATCACCTTTATGACTGGCTTGCCACAAATGCTCACTTAACTAAGGTGACAAACAACCTGCCACTGACAGGACAAGGGATGGTTGATCTTTGTGGGAATTATGACAAAATGCCATCGATGCAGGGCTCGCTCATTATTTCAGACTTAAAAGTTGCCAATGTTGCCTGCAACCGAATAGCGTTTAATGATATTCAAGCTGATTCTGATCATTTACATGCTGATGTTACCATAGAACCATTAGATCATATGACGTTGCGTGGTGATATTGCATGGCACAGAGCAAAAAATTATGGAACTCTTTCATTGACTAATACTCAGCCGCTCGAGCTGTCGCGTGTTGGGCCTTTATGGCTGCCAACCTTTGATGCTGATGCTTGTTCATTAAAACTTTCGTGTGATGCTCAAGGAAACATGCAAGGGTGGTATAGCGCACAACTCAATGATGCAGTGCATAATAAAAATACAAGGTATCGCGGCGTCTTAAAGTTGCAGAATAAGTGTTTGACCATAAAAGGTAATGTGGCAAAAGGGCAGTTTGTTACCAGCACCGTGATTACGCCACACTTTTTGTGCAAAGAATTATCCTATCGTCGCGGAGTTCATGAATTAGTACATCTTTTGGCTGATGATAAAAAGCCAACCGTTATTCAGGGCTTTATTCGTTGGCCGTTATTACGATCGCTCTTAACCAAGCCAATGCGTCGAAGACTTGCAAATAACAACTGCATATTTGATTTGAGTGTCGATCAGCAAAATTTTGAGGTTATCAAGGGAACCCTTGGGTTGCGCAAAGGGCGATTCTTTATTCCTGGTTATTACAATCTTGTACAAGAGGCATCGCTCTCATTTGCCTTTGATAGAAAAAATAAAAAGCTTATTTTCCAGCCTGTTGAGTTAATAATGACCAAGGGATTAATTTCATGCCAACGGGCAACGCTTGCATTTAATGATAAATGGCACCTCAGTATGATTCATATTCCATTAATGTTTGATAACGTGCTGATTAACTGGGGCCGAGATTTTTATGGTCTGGTTTATGGGAATTTATTATGCAGCAAAATTGCTACCGCGCCACCGTTTATTTCAGGTTCACTTATCCTTAAGCGCTCATTGCTCAAAGATACTTTTTTTTCTGACAAAGAAATGGGAACCATGTATGGTCCTCTAGGTTCTGGCATTGGTGGTGGATTGCCACTGGGTCTTAATATTAGAGTTACGACTGAAAAGCCAATTCAGGCAAAAACTCCGACCATAGAAACCAAGGCAACTCTTGATATGAAAGTGCGTAGTAATCCTGTTCAGGGATTGTATGCTCCGCCATCAATTATTGGAAGAATTAATCTTGATAGCGGTGTTATTAAATTTTTCCGTAATACACTCAACATAGAACATGGCAAGATTCAATTTATGGCCGGGCGGACCAATGATCCTTTAATCGATCTTGTTGCCAAAAATCGTATTGGTAAATATCTTATTACGCTCCAACTGACCGGATCACAACAAAAACCAACATTGCTTCTAGAATCGTCACCTGATTTGGCTGAAGAACAAATAATAGGTCTCTTACTTGCAGGCTCTGAAAATGCAACATTACAATCTGATTTGGCCGCGATGGTTATGCAAAACATTGATGCGTTTTTATTGAATAGCGTCAAAAGTCCAAAGAATCGATGGCTTGATAAAATCAGCAAGACGTTTAAATACGTACAAATCATGCCTAATTTGAATGATGCAAACAGCCAAAGCAAGCTCAAAGGATCAATTTCAGTAGACCTTGGCGATCAGTTGCATGCGCGTCTTCAAAAAAATCTCGACCTACAAAAAGATTTTTCGGCGCAGTTAGAATATATGCTTTCTGATGATATCAATTTTAAGATTGTCCGCGATCAAGGCGGTGACATGGGCTCAGAAGTTGAAATGCGACTTAAATTGGGATGAGATTCATCAAGCTTCTGATCAACCATGGCGACTAAATCATTTTTTTGTTCGAATGAGTGCTTTTTGCTATTAAGTTGTTCTTCAAGATGTGCAACTTTAGTCAGAAGAGTGGAGCGTTCTTGCGATAAACTTTGAATGCGGGTTTTATCATCTTCAAGTTTTTGATCAAGATTGTTTTTAGCGGTTTCAAGCGATTTGCGGACGCTATGCATGTCAGTTTTTATTTGTGTCAGTTCATTTTTAATCGTAGTATTTTCAGCAAGCTTTTCCTGATATTTTTTTTCCAATGATTGGATTTTGCCGCCGCAATTCTTTGCAATTGAATAAAGTCTATCGAGTTGATCAAGCATGGCATAGATTTTTGTTTGGCTTTGTGGTGATTCTTTACGCATACTGATCAGACCGTCAGCTATTTTTTTGTAGAGATCTTGGAGTTGCTCTGCATCGGTTGCTGTTGCTGTGCCAACCATGAAAAATATTGGCAAAAAGAGCAGTGTTGCATACACTGTGCCCCATAACTTCCTCATTACCATATCCTTTCCTTTTTGGTGTGTGCAGTATCAGCCACTGCACGCGACTACTCATTACACCATACGGGGCTTGATAGAAAAATTCAACAGATAATGGGGAACAGGGGAGATTGTGTATGCGCAGCATAGTAATAGTTTTGGTAGTTGTTGGAGCAATTTTTGGAGCCACCTATGGTGTTACCGAGGTATTTTTTGCCCCTGATGATCGACCTGCCACAAGGCTTGTAGAACTTATCGATAGCGCTCACAAAAAAATCTATGCTGCAATTTACATGATTACCGACCAAAAAATTGCTCAAGCACTTGTTCGAGCGCGTAAACGTGGTGTTGAGGTCCAAATTATTGTTGATACGTCAAGCATGGTAAGCAGTTATGGCAAAGGACAGCAGCTTAAAGCGGGTAATATTGATCTGTATGTCTTTGGAGGCGACTCCTCTCATCATTCTTTTCGTCAGCCGTTAATGCATAATAAATTTGCCATTATTGATAATAAGGTATGGACCGGTTCATTTAATTGGACCAAGTCTGCCAATGAAAAAAATCAGGAAAATGTAATCTTAACTGACAATGCCGATGTGCGAATACGTTTTGAGCGTCACTTCCAGCGGCTTAAAGAACGATGTCATCACTATGCCGCGTGCCCTCAGCCTTCACAAAAAGAACCAACGGTGTGGTGGCAAGATCTATGGACGTCGAGTGTGATAAAGGTTTGCTCTTTTTTCAGTTACATCAAAGATGATATTAGAAAAACGATGCCCCGTGTTTAGGATTTACGTCATCCCCACCTCCGAGTGGGGATTCAAGTATAAATAAAGGGCTTGCAAGCTTGGTCCCCGCTTTCGCGAGGACGACATGCTTTTGAGGGCATGATCTTGTTCTAATGCAAGTCAACAGCGACTAGTAATCATGATTTTTTCAAAATCTTTACAAGCAGCTCCTCTTTTTATTACACATGAAAAATCTGCGCCGTATGTGCAGGTAACGCCGAGCTGACCGTCCTTGACATTTGGCTATCAGGAGCTAAGGTTGAATGAGAAAGGTGATGCGGAGAGTGGTTAGGTAAAAGGAGAGTATCTTTAACTTCCCGCATTAGCATTCGCTGTTTTATGCCCTAATCCTCAATTCTCGCTACTCAAATTCATCAATGCTCGAAGAGGTCAAATTTTTTTGCATCATTGTTACTGGGTTATGTGTAAATGTGTAAGTGTTCAATATGTAGTCTAGGTATGCAGAAAGGAGGGTTTGTTCGAAAGGATGGTGCAATGCTAGCAAAAAAGTGGCATGAGTTATTATTGGTTTTTTCTCAAAAGGAGAGAAAATTATGAAGCAAAACCTCAGACGCATACTGATGTGTGCAGTGCTGGCGGGATTGCCTTTCATGCACGTAGGTGCATATGATTGGGTTCCTGTTGGTAGCGGTCTTGATACTTATTCGTATTCATATACTAATCCAGACCATGCATCGATTACGCATACATGGACGTATGATTTTGCAACAACGGGTGGCGTTTATGCAAACACCGATTATGTTGCGTATGATGCTCCAAGCGTAAACTACAATAATCCCTTTACCGCAACAGCACTCAACCCAACGTTGAACGTTTATGGTACGTTGTGGTCAAACTACCCATCAGTTCCTGGCTCGGCGCAGCAACTTGATGCGTTAGGAAATCCTATTCCTTGTTCCCTCAAGGTCAACGGCAACGTTGTTCTTGATGCAACAGGAAATGACATGACCATCAACATTGTTGAAGATGTTGTTCTTGAACCATATTTTGATGTGGTTAATACATTAACAACAGGTACGCCGCTTGCTGAAGCCGGTGTTTCACAGATTTATTTCAAGACTGCAACTGGTACGACGATAACCGTCAATGTCCTTCATAATCTTGAATTCCGCGGTAAGACCGTTGTCACTACGTTGGGCGAGGAAACTGATACAATCACCGGACAAGATTTGTTGGTAACATTTGCCGGTCCAGGTCAAGTCAAATTTGTAATGGCCAATGGAACTTTTGTAAAATTCAACGGACAAATTGATTACTCGGCACCGTACGTGACGGTTGGCGATACGGAATATCCATTTATTGATCAACCATCACACGAAGCTGGCGGAACGCGCGTCTTTATTTGCATGGATCAAGACAATGAAACTGACACCAAAGTTTTGTTCCAACGTGATACGTCTATTCCAGGCGCTGATTCCCAACGTCTTTTGATTGAAGTTGGTCCAAATTCCTTTATTACCTACCTTTCGACTGATGCCACTGGTGCCACAGGTTACGGCGCTGTGAATTTTGATGCGGGAAATGCAGGTACAGGCCGTATGGTATTCTTCCTGCGGGGTGCCTATTGGTATGATGTTATTACGAGCAAACTCGTCAAATTCCCCTTCAATGATGGCTCGGTAATGATAGCTGGCCATTACGTGGCTAATGATTTTGAGCCAGAAACAATCAGTGGATACACCAATGGAGTTGTAGCTCCTATTGCTCCTCTCTATGATTTGACTATTCCTGCTGGTACCAAAGCTCATATGCGTGTTATTTCGACAGATGGAGATCTGGTTGATCCAACCACTTATTCGGTAGATGAAGATACACGTCGTGGTCTTTTGGTCGTCAGTGATGTTGCAAACCATGGTAAATTGATGTCAGATCCTTATTGGGATTTGTATAATAATATTCTTGGTGCTTGGGGTTATGCATGGGCGCCATCAAACGCTGCCAATCAACTTAATAATGTTCGTAAAGGCTTTATCCTTGGTGTCAATGGACAAATGGATATAGAAAACTGGACATTTGTTGACTATGTTGCCGGTTCAAGCAATACCGTCGATGCTCTTGCATGGCATGATTTTGAAAGAAGCCGAGTTGTTCCTACAAAATGCGTTCTTAAAGATCGTAACCCATCGGCGTTGATTGTTGATGGTCTTGATGTTGCGCTTTTTGTTGATGGCAACCCAAGCCGTGCAGATGTGGTAAGTCCTTTTATCATTGCTGATCCTTATACACAAATTCCACCAGACAATATTCCTTCAGTAGCAACCATTAATGTTGCTGGTAACGGTACGTTGTATCTCCGTTCATCAGTTGAATCAAATTATGATTATCTCTATAGCCTCTTCCCTGACAACACTGAAGATCTTCTTAATGAACCAACCTTGAATTGGACGACAATTCTTGCTGTTGGAACAGGTACCTATGATGGCTACAAGCTTTCAGCAAATGCCTATACCGTCCAAAGCGGCGAAGGTATGCACGTTCTTGACGTCGAAGGTCCGCTGACAGCCCAAACTCAGGCACTCTTGGCTGGAAGAGCTGGCGCTGAAGATGATACTACGGGCGTTATTAACGCAGCGTGCATTTTGCTCAACTATCGTGGTGAAGAAATCTTTGTTAATGGTGATCCAGTTGAGCGTCCGTTGTTGAACGATGGTACAGCATATACGCGTTACAACTCACCAACATTGTTCTTCAACAACTTTGCTTCGTTCTTTAATTTTATTGTTCGTCATTCTGATGCAACAAAAAAAGTTGATGGAATCCCCTTCATCAATTCTGAACCAGGTGTAACAGGTGGCGAGCGTTTGTATTTTGCTCGTGAGTATATTGGTCCAGAAATGGTCAATACGCAATCAGATCCAGATCGTTATCGTCTCCCCGAAATTCGCTTCTACAATTCGACACTTGAGTTGCAAGAATCGCTCAACGCATCAGGTGTCAGATTTGTAGTTAAAGACGATTATGGTTATCCAGAACATCTTATCTCTGACAATGCATCGACCTTCAAATTCTTTGATCATGGCGATCCATTGGATACCATGCTTACCGGACATGGTCGTATCTTCTTGTGCGGCAGCGTAATGTCACGCATGTTTGATAACAGTTTCAACTACGCAACCAATAGCTGTCCAATCAACGTGTTTAAACACAATGCGGCAGTTGAGTCAAATCATATGTCTCTGAACGCGACCGTAACGCTCTCAATGCAAAACGGCGATCAATTCTGTCCATCAATACAAGCTATTATTGATGAAATTACAGATCCTCAAGCAAAAAGAGAATATATTAGCAAGCAACGTGCGCATCATATGGTCTTGTTTGCCTTGCCAATCAAATCCAATCTCAATACCATGTTGCTCGAAAATATTCTTGGGTATGCTCCTTGGGATGTTGCCTCAGTTTGCAATATGACCATTGGTTGGCCATCTGATACGTGGTATACGCGAACAGCATCTGATTTTGTAGAGGGTATACTTGCTCCTCGTGGCCAAGATGCACAATTCCCTTATTGTTATCCATACGAATTCCCAGCTGAGCCAATTTACACCGGTGGACTTACTGCTCAATTTACCTCAAGCAAATTTGATCTTGATGGCGTTAACATGATGTTCCCAGCAACGCTTTCGATTGATGGTAGCATTATGTGCTTTGGCGCTTTTGATTTGTTTGGTAAAACCGTAGCAACACCAGCCGTTAGTGAAGATGATAGTGGCGTGGTATATGTCAAACATGCTGGTAAGATCACCATTACCCGCCCAGAGGCACTTGCAGAGACAGAACTTGCTCGCACCAGCATTCCATATCAATCAGTCTTCTCGACCTTTATTGCACAACGTATATGGAATGATTACAACGCTGATGGTACCGATCGTCTCTGCTGGTTAAGCGGTGTTGTTGATCTTCCTCATGATCAAGTAACCTTTGATAACAAACTATATGGTTATGGCGTACAATCATATAACATTACCGGCACCATGTTTGATGCGCGCCGTGAATCTACTGATGGGTATGTCCGCTTGAGTTACGAGAATACCAATCGCAACGTGCAAAATTCATTTTACAACGATGCATCAGGCGCCGAAGAAGTAACTATTGGTTGGCATAATAGAGAGCAATTAGTTCCTCGTTTTGAAAATACGCTTCCTAAGTCAAGCAAAGCAGCAATGTCAAATACCATCAAGTGGTTGATCCGTGCAACGGAAAGCGTCGATACTCCAGCTCCTCGTCCGCAAGATCTTCTTTATGTTGGTCCTGGCGATGATATAACCCAACTTCACGTTGCGGGCGCAACTATGTCAGACCCATTCATGCTGAATGTTTCTGGCGATGGCGTTCGTCCAATTTCGGCACGTGTACGTGAATTTGTTTCAGTAAATTCAACAACTGATATCAACAGTTTTAATTATCAACCTGTTGCTGACCACTTTATTAGCGAAGGCGCACATGCCGTGCTCTTTGTTGAATACAATGGTCGTATCGGACTTGGTACTCGTCATTGGAATGAACTTTCCAACAGCGCATGGAATTTGCTCGGCAAAGACTATGTAACCATCTGCCCACTTGGCGATGGTACGGTTGATGTTAACAACAATCTCTTGGTTGTTGATCGTCAGGCATTGATTGCTACCGAAAAGTTTGGTACGCCAGAAGAAGAAGGTTTTGATGCTCATCGTCTTACCTTCTATTCAGAAATGCCTTATGAAATTCGCGTCCCTGCGTACGGCGAACTTGATTTGAGCAGCTTCGGTCAAGGTACCGTTCGTCAAGAAATTGCCTTTGGCGGTAAAGTCAAACTGATCTTTGAAGAAGGTGCAACGCTTAGACTTCCAGATAATCCAACCGGCGGCCTTGTTCTTTATTTCAATGATCAATCCCAATTGATTTTTGAAGGTTCAACGCAAGGTTCAACCTTTATTCCATATACCGATGCTAAGAATAATGACTATGCTGGTGACAACACGGCGCCTGCGGCTCGTGACCGCATCAAGATTATCGGCCAAGGTCAAATTTGGTTGAACAAAGATGCCAAGATGCAAGTCAACGGCAATACCTTTGTTGGTGTTGAAACCGACTCACTCACCCAAACAACAGCACTCACCATTAGCATTCAACGTCAGGCTTCTTGGTACATTGGTGACGAAAACGTTGCCGGTGGTGCATTCCAAGTTGGTAACCCAACCGATCTTGGTGTTGATCACACAATTACCTTCAGCTTGGTCCTCAACGGCCCTCGTGCATTGATGCATATCGATCGCGAAGGCTTCCTTGGTCTTGCAGCTGGCGTGATCAATAAGAATGGTAATCCAAACGGCACGGTAGCCGCGGTAGCCGATAACCCTGTTACTGTTGGTGGTGTTGTACAGACCGAAGCAGTTGGCGATGCTCCATGCCCAATCTTCACCCCAGACACAAATCCATGGAATGGTGAATGGCAAGTACAATCGCTTAATAACGTCAGACATATTGGTGTAGATCTTGTAGAAGGTACTTTTGCACATGGCAATATTTTCAACGGAACATCAACCCGTTCATCATTGATGGCGATTGGTCCTGCGGTTCGTTGTCTCTTGAACCTCAACGGTTCTGATTTCGCAGAAGTTCGCGGCGGCGGCAACATCTTGTCAGTTCCAAGCAGCGCAACCCCAACATTGCCAATCTTTGTCAATATTTGGGATTACGCTGGTCCGGTTAAGATAAACAACGTTGAAGATGTTTGTTACTATGCAATCTTGGCATCAGCGCCATTGATTCTTGATCGTCAAGGTAGTGATGGCGATCTTGATACCGTCAACTATGGATCTGCTGGTAGAAAGTATTGGGGCGATGCTTCATATTTCTACGATGCACTTGCTTTCAGAGCATTTGCTATGCCAGGCCTTAATAACGATATTTCGGTAGCTCAATATCATAAGAAAGTAACGTTCAGCGAAACTCAATTCTATGACATTGTTGGCTACAGTACCTATCAGCCTAAGTACTCTGATGATGGTCTTGGAGTTGTCTTCTATGGTCAGCGAATATTCCGTAATGAAAACCCACCGCTGCGTGCAATCCAATCGCTGAGTGTTGCTGCTGCAGCTGGAACGCTTGGTGCCGAAAAAGCAAATGACGGAACAGCTCAAAACTTTGTAATTCTTAATCAATAAATGAATATGGGTGCACTGGAAAGGTACGGTGCACCCCATGTTTTCGGAGGAAGTGTTATAAAAGGGAGTAATACATGAAAAGAACAGGTAAAAAGTTAGCGCTTCTTGGGGTGCTTGTTGTGGGCTCAGCCTCCGCAACAGAAATGCGAACCCCTTGGATCGCTGAACGCGGACCGATTCGTTATACATTTGAAAAATTGCACAATGATCAAAAGTGCAACTTTAATTATTGGACAGCACTGCATGCTAAGGAAGCAAATTCTGCATTCATCAAACATGGTACAAAAAAGCATCCGCTTTCAGCATTGATATTCAACAAAGCCGATTTTACGCTCAATGAAATTTTTCCCAATTCGCATATAGATATGAACAGTGAAAATTACAGCCCATGGCTAAATCTGGTTACTGTTCATCCTCGTGTTGAATATTGGGAATGGGGTATAACAACCGGTGGTCGTTTTGATTGTGAAGTGTGGAAAGGCAAAGGCCGTATTGGTATGAGAGCAACCGTTCCATTCCGTAGCATTGAGATGGAACGTAAAGATGTTGATGATGATTACGAAGATCCTGAAGAGGATTTTGTTGCTTCAAATATTTTTGAAGTTCAGGATGGGAGTCAGGTTGTTGTTAAAGCATATAACATGGCGCTTGTTGCTGGATTGCCAAATGATGCTGATCGAAATAAAGCGCTTGTACTCGGTCCGCAATCAGCTGTATTTTCCACAGGAAATCTAAGTGTCAATCTTGAAAATGATGTCGATGGTGACCGAACAATATATAGAGGAGGTAATATACAACCTATTGCTGGTGTGATTTATTCTGAACAATTGCCTGTAGAAAGACGTCTTGCCTTTGACATGTCAAGAATTGAGCCTGCAGGCCCCCTTATCACTGCGGCGTCAAAAGCAGAGCGTCAGTCTATGAATGTAACAGCAGATGGTGCGGTTCAACATGTTAATTTTACAAATGCTGATGCGATTACACAATTGACTGATATTGGCTTTTTTAATAGCAACAATGTTCCTGGTACTACTGGAAGTGCTGTTGATTATACGAATCTTGGAAATAATCAAACTGAACTGCTTAATCTATGGTTAATTTTGGCACGTGATCAGAATGCTGTAGGTGAAAAATTCTTTGGTGATGCCGAGACAGTTGCTCGTGCTATAGAAGATCGTTTGCAAATGTACCAAGAAGATCCAATCAAGTTCTTCGCCCGCCAAGGCTACGAGATGCAAACCAACAAGCGTCGTCAGCTCGGTGATATCGACGTAGATCTTTTCTACGAACATACCTTCAACAAAGAATGGATTGGCGAATTGTTTGTTGGTACGCGTATTCCAACGGGCAGCACCAAAAATCAATTTGGCAATCCTTATAATGTGATGTCGGGCAATGGCGAGCACTGGGAAGTCAAACTCGGAGCTATGATAGCCTACCAACCAGCCGAGTGGATTAACATGAAGCTGGATGCCTACTACTCATTTGTCATCGAGGCTACCGAGCATCGCATGGCCGCATTCCAAGGCGCTCAAATCAAGAACTTTGGTCCTCGAGCCGATGCTGATGTTGACTGGGGTTATTTTGTAGGTCGTTTTGATTTCAACTTCTTCCACCCAAAGAACAGCGATATTCGCACGGTATTTGGTTATGAATTCTACTACAAGACCGAAGATCATCTGACGTACAAACGTAGCACGATGGAATCATTTGCTGGTGAGCATTTGATCGAAGTGACCCCTGCAACAGATCCTAAAACATACCAATGGGCACATGATTATCGTTCTCTTGACAACAAGCTTGCCCGCACGAACACCGAATCAATTTCACACAAGCTACGTAGCGAAATTTCGTATCAAGTTAGTACCTACTTTGAGCTTTATGCAAGTGCCAGCTCGACATTTGCCGGCAAAGGCGTCATGCGTGACAGCGATTACCAAGGCGGATTTGTCGTACGCTTCTAAGTTTTGTCATCTCAACTCTCAACAAAAAAGAAGGCCGGGTTTCCCGGCCTTCTTTTTTGTTGACGGGAAAACGCTGCAAAACTTTGTTTTCGGTCAAAAACTTGTTTTGATGTACAAAAACCAAACTTAACGGCTATTTTTCGGATAAAATGTCCCGTTTTGAGACATCTTTGGACAAATTCGACATTCAATATCGAATTTGTCCAAGCTTATTTTTTAAGAGTGGCTTTTTTTTGATAAAAATTGTGGAATTCTAAGCAGGTATGCTTGGCGATGTTTGTAATGTATTTGCTTGTGCAACATTAATCTCTTTGAAAAACATCTGAAGATACAACTCCATAAAAGCATGACGTTCTTCAGCAAGCTTTTTTGCCGCATTAGTATTCATGAGATTTTTGAGCAAAAGTAACTTTTCGTAGAAGTGATTAATCGAAGGTGTCTTAACATTCTTATACTGTTCAGCAGTCGCATTTTTGATAGGGGCAATGGTTGGATTATAAATTTCGTGATTAGTGTATCCGCCGAATGCGAAGGTGCGCGCAATCCCAATGGCGCCCATGGCATCAAGGCGATCGGCATCTTGAACAATTTTGCCTTCAATGGTGCTCATCGGAGCTGGAACGCCCTCGCCTTTAAATGACATCGTGCGCATAATTTCGCACACATGATCGATGACGGCGGTATCAATATGATGCTGTGACAAAAATTCGCGTGCTACGCGTGGGCCAACTTCGCTATCGCCATCATGAAACTTCCAATCGGCAATATCATGAAGAAGGGCTGCGAGTTGAACAGTTAACATGTCTGCTGCTGGTTCAAAACGGCAGATATATAAAGCATTCTTCCAGACGCGTTCTGCATGCCACCAATCATGGCCTGAAGATTCTTTTTCCAATCTGTTATGCACAAAAACAATGGTTTGTTGGATAATAAATTCGTCATGATGCATGAAAAAAATACCTCTCTTTCTCGGGGATAGTTGTAAGAAAAAATCAAAACCCAAGAATGATAAGGGAATTTGAAATTTTTGTCGATTGCAAAAAACTCATATACAAAAAGTAATTCAATTTGAACGAGTTGGACAAAATGGCCTTCTCTTCATACACTGTAGTGGCTTTTTTTAAAAGAGAAGGATTTTCTATGAATCAGCAATCTAAACCAGCAAAAAATGTTCCAGCCTTTTCACTTGCACGCCAGGTGAAAAATATGCGTCCTCAATTTACGGCAGCGCTGGAAAAAGTTCTTGATAGCCAAGGCTTTATTGGCGGAAGCTTTATTGAAACAATCGAAAAACAACTTGCGCAGTATATGCGCGTTAAGCACGTTATCTCATGCAATTCAGGAACCGATGCCTTGATGATGGCATTGCGCGTACTTGAAATGCCCAAAAACGCTATTGTATTAACCACACCATTTTCATTTATTGCTTCAAGCAGCGAAATCGTAGCGCTTGGTGCGCATCCCGTATTTATTGATATTGAATCTGATACGTACAATATTGATCCGCAGCTTCTTGAAGTATGGTTACAACGCGAAGCTGAGATGAAAGATGGCAAAGCATTTCATCGTACAACAGGATTTCCAATTGTTGGCATGTTACCGGTTGATATTTTTGGGCAGTGTGTCAATTACGATGCGCTTCACGCCGTTGCTAAAAAATGGAATCTATGGATTGTTGAAGATTGTGCACAAGCACTTGGTGCACAGTTGAATGGTAAAATGGCAGGAACGCTTGGCACCATTGGAACTATTTCTTTCTATCCAACTAAAAATTTAGGTGCGTTTGGCGATGCCGGATGCTGTGTAACCGATGATGATGTATTGGCAGAAAAATTACTGACATTACGCAATCATGGTCGCAAAAGAAATTATGAATACGAAAGTCTTGGCATTAATAGCCGCCTAGATGCTTTTCAGGCAGCTATTTTAAATGAAAAGCTTCCGCATTTGGATCGTTGGAATGAACAGCGTCGTCAGGTTGCGCAGTGGTATGAAGAAGGCTTAGGGCATATTCCTTATATCAAATTACCACGCAAAAAAGTTGGTACTCATGTATATCATCAATACTCAGTTGTTGTTGCGCCATGTTCTGCTGAATCGATGCGATCAAAACTTGAGCTTTATCTTGCACAGCGCGGTATTCAGACGCGTTTATTTTATCCACAAACATTACCTGACATTGCATTCTTGCGCACGCATCCACAACTTGCTACTGTGTGTCCCGTAGCAGATTTTGCGGTGCGTAATATTTTATCGTTGCCTATGTGGCCTGAACTTGAACGCGATGAAGTTATGTATGTGATTGATAACATACGTGAGTTTTTCCAGATGCAGGCTTCTGCTTACAACCGAGAAAAATCATGTACCCAGGCCGCCTTATAACCATTGAAGGCATCGATGGCTCTGGTAAATCATCAGTTGCACAGTGTTTAGTAAAATGTCTCGAGGAGCGCGGTCGCACCGTGCTCCTGACCAAAGAGCCAGGTGGCACAGAGCTTGGTAGTACACTACGCACTATTTTGCATACGCAAAAAGATCGCGTGGGGGATGTTGCAGAATTTCTGCTTTTTGCCGCAGATCGTGCGCAACATTTTGAACAAATAATCCTTCCTGCGCTTACTCAAGGTACAATAGTAATCTCCGATCGTATGGCAGACTCTTCGCTTGCGTATCAGGGATATGGTCGTGGGCTTAATCGAGAGATGATTAAACAGGTTAATGCATGGGCAATGCAACAAATTGAGCCTGATATTGTTCTTTATTTGCGTGTTGATTCTATACAGGCATGCAAGCGTGTGCGCGCTCGCCACGAAGCGTTAACATCGTTTGAGCAAGAGGGAATGGAGTTTTGGCAACGTGTGAGTAATGGATATGAAAAAATTTTTGCTGCACGTAAAAATGTGATTGTGCTTGATGCGAGTTTGCTATTAGCATCGGTTTGCAAACAAGCGTGTGATACGGTTTTGAAATGTATTTGATTAACACATTGATAAATCCGTTCGCGGTGAGTGTCAGTCGGTGTATCGAACCATGAACTCAACAGTTCCAGCTCAACTCATTGTCGGCCAAGCCGCTCAAACTCAATCTTATGTTGAAATGCTTCTTCAGAAAAATTTTTGTGCCCAGGTGCAAGAAGGAGCTATGGGATGTTTTTGTGCTACCTGCAGAAAAATTAAAAATCGTCAGCACCATAGCGTTGTGTGGATAAGCCCAGAAAAAGATTATTCAGTTGATGATGTTGATATTATTTTTGA
The DNA here is from genome assembly GCA_041652535.1 of Candidatus Babeliales bacterium. GTDB lineage: Bacteria > Babelota > Babeliae > Babelales > RVW-14 > UASB124. The sequence continues at coordinate 8,621 of JBAZHB010000010.1, read as the reverse complement.
TCGTATTCGTTTTGCACTTGATCCTGATCAACATTTTTTCTTTGTTCTTGATAATGTTGCGACATTGAATGCTGCAACGGCCAATCGTCTCCTCAAGGTCCTTGAAGAGCCCCCACTGGGCTATCATTTTGTACTTCTTACTTCTAATGCTGAAACGCTTTTACCTACTATTGTTTCGCGCTGTCTTGTGACCGAGCTTGGATATGAAAATAGCGGTAACAAAGATGTGCGTATGCATCCTTTAGCAGCATATTTTTTTGATGAGCGGAAACGACATGATCCTATTGGCTTTGAAGCAGCGCTCAAAGATCAAGCATTAAATGATACGCAGAGTACTGAACTTGTGCATCTTATGATGGCGCATTTAGTAGTATTATTGCGTACGGCATCAGGAGCGCATTATGAGCGCGTAGTGCGTGCCATACAATTTCTTAATGATGCGCTTAAGCGGCCGCCCCAATCGGGAAGCGCCGATCTTTTCTGGAAATATCTATTTTTGCAGTTTCCTGAACTCGTATGATTAAACGCTGTCGACAAGCAGCGCGTTGGTTGAGCGCTTATCTTGTTACTTTTACGCAGACACAACTGGTAATTACGCTTATCTCACTTCCAATTCTTGTTGCGTGGGGACTTGGATATTCGCTTATGTCGCTTGTTGGCAATTTACTTTTTTCTCCCATCCTTACTCTTTTTTTAGTATTGAGTTCGCTGTTGTTGGCAACACAGCTTATTGGCATTCCCAATGCATGGCTGGCTGCATCCCTCAATTATCTGACGTCAGGATGGGATTGGATTCTTAATCATGGGTCGCCATCTTGGCTTATTGAATGCGCTCAACCACATGCTATTATTTTGGTTGCAATTCCACTTATGGTGTATGGAATGTTGCGGCATCGCTGGATATCAACCCCTTCACGCCGATTGATGGCGCTGTGTAGCATGCTTGTTTTGTGTTATGGAATTTTTTATGCGCAACGCTGGCATAATGGAAGAGGGGCGTTAGCGCGTTGTCTTGATGAAAAATTTTCTGTCATAAAATTAGTAAATACTGATGCGCTCATTGTTATTGATAGAGGCTTTTTCGCGCGCAAAAAATCAATCGAAAAAGCAATTTCGTACGAAGTGCGACCATGGCTCGCAAAACAATTTGGATCAGTGCATATCAAAGAGTTGCGTATAACTAATGTTGGTTATGGTGGATTAAAGGCGGCCGCATATTTGTGCACTATATGGCCCGTTGAAGCATTGTGGTTGCCATTTTTTAAGAAAAAATTAAGCAAAGCTGCATGGCATGCTTTTTTTGATATGAAACGTGTTATTGCGGAAAAAAAGATACGGCTTGTTCGTTACAATGACCACAGATCAGTAAGCGCTTGCGCAAAAGGACGTCCTTCAAAGATGCAGTGATAGGCTGCGCGACAGAGTGGAATGTCAAGATCAGTTCGAGTTACAAACTTTTGAAGCGATCTGAGTGTTGCCACTCCTTCTGGCTCGCTATGAAACTGTTGCGTTGCTTGCTCAAGCGTCAGCCCGCGTCCCAAAAGGACACCAAATTGCATATTTCTACTCGTAGTGCTGGTGCACGAAAGTACCATATCGCCAAGGCCTGCTAGGCCATAAATCGTATCGCGCTTGCCGCCATAGTGTTGCGTGATGATTGCGATTTCATTAAGTCCCTGCGCAAACAGATATGCGGTTGTATTTTTGTGGCTGAAGGGTGCTTCGTGAGCGATGCCCAGGATGAGCGCCATGACATTTTTAAGGGCGCCGCCAACCATTGCTCCGACCGGGTCATCTGATGCAATAGGTTTGAAATATGACGTTGCCAGAAGATTGGCAAGGCGTAGAACAATTTTTTGGTTGTTACCAGCAAGTACACTTGCGGTCATTACCTGCGATGCGAGTTCTCCCGCAAAATTAGGGCCACTTACCACAACATAGTGAATAGGTGTACGCAAGACATCTTCAACGATGGATGCAGGAAGTTTAAGCGTATTGTGTTCAAGCCCTTTGCTTAAAATTACCCAGGGAGCGGTTAAAACTGTGGGTGAAATTTGCGGGTCAATTTTTCCAAGAATTGAGCGTATGTAAGGAACTGGTATGGCTTCAAAGATCCATTCGGCGTTTAAGAGTGCCTCAGGCAAGTTGGTAGTAGCGGTAATTGATGGGCTGAGTTTGATATCGGGAAGATACTTTTTATTACGATGGTTGGTAGTGATATCGTGTGCGACTTCATCTTCGTAGCACCACATCTTAACGGTTGCACCATTATGAGCGAGCAGGGTAGCTACTGCTGTTCCCCAAGCGCCAGCGCCAAGTATGGTAACCGGTGTCCTCATACTTATTGTCCAAAATTTCGTTTAGTTTGATTGAACTGGTCAATACAAGTTTTGAGTTTTTCTTCGGTGACATCAGGCCAATAGCAATCAAGAAAAGAAAATTCACTATAAGCAGATTGGAAAAGCAAAAAATTACTCAGTCGTGCAAGTCCGCCCGTACGAATAATAAGGTCGGGATCGGGAATTCCAACTGTCCAGAGTGAAGAACGGAGTGTTTCTTCGGTAATTTGTTCGGGCGTTATGATGCCATCTTTAACTTGTTGAGCAATTGCTCTGACTGCTTGGGTGAGTTCAGCCGTGGCACCGTAACAAAACAGAAGATTAACATTAAGCGTTGAAAGATGTTCTGTTTCTTGTTCGGTTTGATGGACGATGGCACGAATTTTTTCAGGAAAACGAGAGCGATCGCCAATGAAGCGAATGCGAACGCCGTTTTTAATCAAGTCAGGAAGTTTTGATATGAAATTATCAGCGAGCAAGTTAAAAAGATAACTTTTTTCATGATCACTGCGTTTAAAATTTTCGAGTGAGAATGTATAGAATGATAGATGACGTATGCTTTTTTCTATGCATACTTTGATAGCAGATTGTACGGGTTCGAGCCCTTTTTTATGCCCAAAAAAACTTTCTAATTTATGCTGAGCTGCCCACCGACGATTACCGTCTGGAATGATCGCAAGGTGTTGCATACGCGTATCTCTCCTTGTGTCACAACCTAAAAGCTTTTTTTCTATTCGTTGTTCATAGTATCCAAATTTGAGTAAGTTGCAATGTTGAGCAAAAGGCTGCTTTTAGCCGTTGGAACTAACACTTTTGCTTAAAAAGGTTAGAATGAATGCATATTTAAGCCCAAAAGCCACAAAAAATTACTAATTGACAATTTGAATAAAAGCGCTAATCTTAGAGAAATAAGTCGAATTTATAAAAAAACGGTTTAAATGAACGAAATTAAACAAAAAATCAAAGCAATCATTTTCGATATGGATGGTACCATCATTAATACCGAGCCTGCGTGGCAAAACGTTACGCGGCACGTGTTAAAGATTTACCAGGGTATTGAAAAATTCAGCGAAGAACAGCAACGCTTTTTGCAAACGCTTTCAGGCGTTGGGCTTGAACAAGCTGCACTCGAGGTCAAACGTTATTTTGATCTTAAGCAATCAATTGAAGAGATTATGGAACGCAAAAAGCAAGCGGTTGATCTTTACTTCAATGAAGTAAATTTCATCGATGGTTTTGAACAGTTTCATAAACGCTTACAAGAACATGCCATGCCAACAAGTATTGCAACTAACGCTGATCCTGCAACGTTGCAAAAACTTGCACAGCAGATGAACTTTAAACAATTTTTCGGTACCAATCTTTATTGTAGTGCGGATGCGGGCAATAAACCCAAACCAGATCCTGCGGTGTTTTTACATGCAGCGCAGCAACTTGGCGTTGCTCCGTACGAATGCGTAGTTTTTGAAGATTCTATTGCCGGATTTAAAGCTGCTCAGGCTGCCGGTATCAAATGTATCGCTATTAAAAGTGAATCTAATACCGATCATATCACCCTTGCCAATCAGGCTATTACGAACTATCACGAAGCTGAAGAGGCTCTTAAAAAGTTATAAAAGCCTATTTCTTTTTTCTTGCCTTAATTGCCAAATACGCAAGGCTTGTGCCTTTTTTTATATGGTTTACCCTGCACATAATCACAAACCGAGGTTGGTTATGAATAAAAAACGGTTTTTTTTAATGATTTTTGTGGTTGGAGCGTTAAGCACCATTGCTTTAACGTGGCTGTTTTGGCCCCAACAAGCAAAAATTGAGGTTGTTCAGGAGCCTGCAAGCGATAGTACTGGTACAGGGACAGGGTCTGCAGTAACTATTAAAAATATTACCTTGCGCGAGTATGAAAAGAAAAAAGGTTATGAGCTTGTAGTAACAGCGCAAGAAAGTCGTCTTCATTCAAGTTCTGATTTGGTTGAATGTAAAGGGGTAACTGGCTCAATTGTTCGTCACGGTGAACGTGTGGCTGTTGTCTGTGCAGAACAATCAGTAATCGATCGCCCTGCGCATAATATACTTTTTAAAGGAACTGTTCATGGTATGTTCAAAGAGCTTGAAATGTATGGCGCTGATATTGCCTATGATTTTGCAACGCATATGGTGACAAGTGATCGAACAATGACCTACCGGCACCCATTTTTTTTGCTCTCTGCACAACAGAGTATTATGAATGTGCATGCTCAAAAAATACGGCTAAGTAAGGGCGTGCGTAGTGAATTTTTATATCGCGCGGCATCCAACAAAAGCGGTGATTGATGCTGGATGATAGTGTGCAAGGATACGTGAAGCTTGCATCAGCGTTGCTCCGGTTGTACATAAATCATCAATAAGAACGATATGACGATCGCGGATATCAAGATTTTTGAACAAGCTATATTTTAAGCTCAGAGCAAAAGCATCTTTTACGTTTTCTTGTCGATTTTTCCCCGAAAGTTTCCACTGAAATACCGTGGTGCGTTGCCGACGAATGAGTCGTGCAACAGGTTTTTTTATATCATGCCCGATGGTATATGCCATTTCATATGCCTGATTAAATCCGCGTTGTGCATAGCGCGTCCAATGAAGTGGAATGGGAACAAGATAATCAATTGGATGAGTGCGCAATGGTGTGTACATCAAAATGAGGCGAGCAAGTTGTCGTGCAGCGACAACATCACCGCTAAATTTTCTGGTAACCAGTGTGCGTGCTGGATAGGTATAGGGCGCTGCGGCAAAAACCGTGAGCTTATAGTGTGATGTTATGGGAAGTATGAGCGAAGGAAGTGGTTTGAGATGAGTTGTACAGGTAGCGCAAAAAATTTCTTCTGATGTTATGAGTGTTTGGCATCCACGACAGAGTGGTGGATAAATACTTTGCACTATTGGATGAAGAATTTTCATAATGTTATTGTGCAATCCAAAGCGCAAAGTGCAAGAGCATATTAATTGCAAGTCCACTGATAATGGAATAAAAAATATTGTTTTCTGCACCGATGAGTTTGAGAAATTTAAGATAGCGATCGTATTTGTTGTACGGTAACAATGATCGCAATGCGTGAAAAAGGACAATGCCGATAATCATAAGTTTTATGGTGAGCGGTATGCCCATGAAAACGAAGATAAGACCAGCAACTTTGTCGGCAACAAAAGGAGGTTGTTCCTCGATGGGGAGGCTTATAACAAGTAAAGAACTGAGTGCAATGATGGCAAAAAAAACCAATGCACACCACATCATAATATTGGGAATATAGATGCTGGCCAGTCGCCAGAACTCGATTAAGGGGAGCGCGACAAGAGAACCAATGATGGTGCCCAGTGGCATAGTGTGAGGAATACCTAATGAAACTATAATTGCGCTGAGCTTACGAATTTTAGCGATCATGAGAAGCTCTCCATTGTTGAATAAATATAATACAAACGCCAATAAAAATGCAGCTATCAGCAATATTAAATGTTGGAAAGTGATAGCTAGCGGCATAAACATCAATGAAATCAAGGACGGCGCCATACAAAAAACGATCGACTAAATTAGAAAGTGCTCCACCGATGGCAAGCATTTCGCCCAGCGCACAAAATCCCTTTTTGATGCGCCATTGAGCATATCCTATCAAAGCACTAATAAGTACTGATAATAAAATAACCAGCAGCCAAAAACCGCTGCGATTATGTGTTTGCAGCATGCTCCAACTTACTCCCGTGTTCCATGTGATGGCAAAATTAAAACCAGGAAAAAGTTGGATTGGATTTGTTAGGTGCTCAAGCACCATCATTTTTGATAGGCGATCTGCCATGAGTGGAATACAAGGGATGATCCACCACAAAGAGCGTTTGTATGAATAGTTCATGAACGCACCTGTATGTTGTGATGAGCAAGCGCTGCAACCGCCGCTTTCCAGGTTGTTTCAATATCATTCTTTTCAAGCGTACGCTCAGGGTGTGCAAGCCATATTCGGAACGTGAGCGCACGCGTTTCAGATGATCCACCTTTTTCGAATTTATCAATCAACTCTACCTGCATAATTAAATCACTCGTTTGTTTGAGTGTATGCTCGATGATTGCAACAGTACCTGCAAGCGGTACCAGCAGACTAAGATCAAAATAGGTCGCAGGATATTTATTAAGTGATTGATAATGTGGGATTGGTTGCGCTTGTTTACTAAGGATGTCTCCTTCAAGTTCAAATACGAATGCATCACAAGGAGCTCCAATATCAAGCTTTGCAAGAAATTGCGTATCAACTTTGCCGGCTATTCCAACGTGCAATTTGTTTGCACTAATGATCGCTGTTTGGTGCTGGCTGTACCACGGTGCTGATGTAGCGTGGGGTTTCTCCCACACAAGTGAAGAATGTGCACATCCTAATTCTTTAAAAAGCATGCAGAGATGTTGTTTGCATGCATAAAAATCTATCGTTGCTCGTTTTGCAAAAAAGATACCGGCTATGCTTAAGCGCTCGACTTCTTCTGGCGATGATGCTTTACGCCATATACGTCCACATTCAAAAAACGCGAGAGCGTCACGCTGCTGATGGTTTTCGATGACGTTTTTAAATAATGCAGGTATGAGCGATCCTGCCATGCGCGAGAAATTTTCTGATACTGGATTAACAAGTGTAACAGCGGCATCAAGTTTGAGATGAAGTTGAGCGAGGAACTGTTCGTCATACATAGCATAATTTTGTTGCTCAGTCATATGAGCCGATGATGCTAAGAAATGTTTAATAGCATTAAGGCGCGTTGTTGGTGTTAAATCAAAAGCTGTTCGAAGGAGGCGTGGTAGTTGCGGTGTTATATTTTCAAAACCGTAGCTGCGAACAATTTCTTCAAGGATATCTTCTTTGATTTTAATATCTTTAGTGGCGCGGAACGAAGGAATAGTAATGAGATAAACCGTTTTATGTTCTGCGTTGTGACTTTTGATAACATTAAATTCAAAGTTTCTGAGCGGACGCGTAACCTGTTCTTCGCTGAGTTTGATTCCTGAGCGCTCTTCCAAAAATTCATGCGTAACTTCAATGATACTTGGTGGAGGCAGCGTTCCTGCCGCAACAATTTCATCAGCGTGTTGAAGCTTAAGGTTGATGCTTGCGCATATTTTTAGTAAACGCTGGAGCGCTTTGCTGCATTGATGAGGATCCATTGTTTTTTCAAAACGAGCAGAAGCCTCGGTGCGTTTTTTTGAACGTTGCGCGGTGCGTCTAATGGTTCCAGCATCAAAGGCTGCGGCCTCAATAAAAGCAGCAGTTGTAGCGGCTGTTAATCCGCTCTGAATTCCACCCATAATACCGGCAAGACATAATGGTTTTTGAGGATCTGCAATAACAAGATCCTGGGTGGATAGTGAGAGTGTTTCGCCGTCAAGCAGAGGTAGTTGTTCTTGATCTTGTGCCATACGAATGAGGATTGATTTTTGGACAATTGAGGTAGCGTCATAGGCATGCATAGGAAGTGACCAATCGAGCATGCAATAGTTGACGGCATCTACGAGTGCATTGATAGGACGACTACCAACTTTCATCAATCTGCTGGCAAGCAAAAGATTACTTGAATGATTTTCTACGGTTGGAAAATAAAGCCCTTCAAAGCGTGTACACGCATGCGGAGCATGATTGGTGAGTGTAAATGGTGTTGTTGCAGTAGCCTGAGAGGTATGTGCAAAAGCTTGAATTGGTAATTGATGTAAAAATTGAGCTTCTGGTTTGAGCGACAGATTCAAAAAAGCCGCAATTTCGCGTGCAAAGCCTCGATGGCCCCACATATCAGGGCGGTTTGTAATTGATTTATTATCAATTTCAAGAATAACATCAGTATCTTCAAATTTCTCTCTCCATGCGCCATTGATGTCGCTCATGGTAACATCAAGCGCAGGAACGAGTCCGTCTTTTTCAACGCCAAAATCAGTAAGCGTTGCCCAGCGATAAGAGTGTTCAGCTTCTTTTACTACCATAAAGCATGGTTGCTTGACCGATGTCGGTATCATGTCGATTGTTTTGGTGCGTAAGGGAAGTTCAATATCTTTGCCCAGTTCCGGAATTTCTAAAATTACGCTTTGCGCAGAGGTGTTTGTGCATCGACCGATAAAAAAACGTTGAAGATCAAACGCGATACGATAAAAATCTTCAACCTCTGCAGTTCTTTTATTAAACAATGCGACAAGCTTGTCGATATCTTGTTGCTTCCAATCCGCATCGATGTGATCAAAAATCCACGCAAGCGATAGCTTCATAATTAAACCCCGTGGGTAATGTG
>JBAZHB010000009.1:0-31402 GCA_041652535.1 Candidatus Babeliales bacterium | reverse complement strand
ACATTTTGAAGCAATTCGACATCATGTTGGTTCGCTTGATATAGCTCTTATGCCTATTGGGCCCGTCGAGCCGCATGGTCTTATAGCAGATGCGCACCTTGATCCGCGCGAAGCGGTTGAAGCATTTTTGGCTCTTGATGCAACTTGCTTTATTCCCATCCATTGGGGGACTTTCATGTTTGGAACTGATCGCTTCTTAGCGCCCCTAGAAAAGCTTAGATCTGCATGGGATACGCGGGGGCAAGCTATGCTGGGCAAAAAAATACAGGTGCTTAAATGCGGTCAGCCATCGACTATTGAAATTAAAACAAGCACAAAAATATCTAGTACGCAGGAGCAGCCAGCATGCCTTTAATGCTTGTGGCCTTTATATTAAATATTGTTGATTTTGTACTTTTTGCATGGCTTGGTCAGTGGTTGGTATATAGCCTTTTTCCTCTTATGATTTTTACCATGGTGCAATGGCGTTCGTACGAAGGACGTGTTGCTATGGTATGGTCAATTGCTCTTTTTTTAATCCAAGATTTTGCTCGTCACGGGCGTGCCGGTTTGGCGCTTATTCTACTTTTGCCACTTCTTTGGATGATTCTCAGATTACGCGATACGTTGCAATACGCCCCATGGATCTTGCTGATTTTGAGCATTATAGGCTACATTTTTGCAGAAAATGTCTTTTTTTATGCATTTACGCAGGGTGTTCCGGCCCCCTTGGTCGTGACAATGGTGAAAATATTGGTTAATCTAGGCATAGGATTCGTGGTTCTTTGGAATATGCTTGGCAATCGCTCCGCAGCATTAACTGCGGGGAGGAAAGTCTGGACTCCCAACAGGAAGGATGCCTCATAAGATTGACGGCGCAAGCGGTCGATACAAATGAGGGGAGCTAAATGCTCATGGAGAGTGCCACAGAGAATAAACCGCCGATGTCAGAAGTGATTTTGACAGGCAAGGGTGAAAACGTGCGGTAAGAGCGTACGCCGAGACGTAGCAATACGCTTCGTGGGAAAACCCCATCCGGAGCAAGACAAAATAGGCATGTTGCAGATCCCTGTTTCTTATGACATGCGGGTATGTCGCTAAGATAAATGGTTGCCGCCACACTATCATTTGGTAGTAGGTACAGAATCCAGCTTATAAGCACCGACCAAAGAGCCATGCGATTCGTAAAGCACTAAGAAAATATGGAAACAGTAAAACCCAAAATCTTACATAAAGTTGATGCAAAAAAGCGGATTCCCGCTATTGTTTGGCTCATGCCTTTTGCAAGCTTTATCATCGGCTATTTTGTTATAGGTTATTTTTTCCGCAAAACTGATCAACAAACGCCAAGTGTCATTGGCAAGTCGTTGTATGAAGCAGCTCAAATTTTGTCACAAAATCAACTAAGTATGCGACTTTTGCAAGAGCGTGAAGATGCATCATTGGCCGAGGGGACTATTATTGATCAACTGCCTCGTCCTACCCAAAAAATTCGTCCGAATCAAAGCGTTTTTGTAACTGTTGCTGTACGCGCGCAGCGGCAATATATGCCACAAGTGTGGGGCAAAAAACACAAAGAAGTTATTAAGATTCTTGAACAGCAGGGTTTTGAGGTTAATGAAGCTTTTTTATCCACCGATTATCCATCTGGAACATGCATAGCACAACTTCCAGCAGGTGGTGAGCCTTTGAAGAATAACAAAGTGACGGTTTATTTTTCGGAAGGGCCATCTCGTTTGTGTGTTATGCCAAGTTTAAAGGGGGCTGCTCTTGCTGATGTAGAGGTGGCTTTGCGTGAGTGCAATGTTCGTGCTGAAATTACACATCAAAATCCCATTGCAGATAATCATACATGTGAAAAGTGTAAAATTATTGATCAGGAGCCGGTTCCCGGAGCGGTTGTTAACATTGCGCAAGGCCTTAATATTCAACTCAAAGTATCTGAGTAATAAAATTCTCTTGTCTCTTTAATAGCCGATTCTTTACTTTGCACATCAATCGAGTAATATTGAAAAAATCAGCGTTAGTACGCTGTTTGTGGTGTAAAAAGTTTGTATCGCCTGCAGGGATGTTTATCGAGGCACGAGGATGAAAGAAATTTGCGATCACGAAGATGGTGAACACGGGGTACTTGAGCACCATCATACCTTAAAAGAAGAAATCTTCTGTCATTTGCCCTATGCAATCTTTTCGGTTGCTTTAAGCATGATTTGTTTAAGCTTACTTTCATTTATTTCATTTGGGCCAGGACAGGCTGCGGTGAGTTACCGTTTGTTTCATAATTTTCACTTTCTCCACATTCTTTTTGCCGCTACTGGTACGATGCTTACGTTTAGACGATTTTCTAATAATGTTGTTGTAGGAATATTGGTAGGGCTTTTGGTTCCAACGATTTTTTGCACAATATCAGATTCCTTGCTCCCCTATCTTGGCGGTTTGGCATTTGGTCTTGATATGCATTTTCACTGGTGTTTTCTAAGCCATCTTCCCGTCGTACTGCCATTTTTGATTGTTGGTGTTTGCAATGGATGGGTGATGAGCAGTCATCGTAACAATTTACGACTTTTTTATTCACTTGGATTTCATTTTTTCCATATCTTTGTGAGCTCAATGGCATCTATGCTTTATTTGGTAAGTTTTGGTTTTTCTCAATGGTGGGAGCAGATGGGAGCGGTATTTTTATTTATTATTCTTGCCGTGCTCATTCCGTGCACGCTATCCGATATTGTAATTCCCATGCTATTTGCGCGTTTCTCAAGACGCTGCAAATAGTCATGATGCGGATTCATTCCATCACATATAGGGAAAATAGATGAGATATATTCGACTTGAACGCGTGTCAAAATCCTACGAAGGCGAGCTCATTTTGGATAATCTGAGCTTGGATATTCCGATGGAGCAGTTTTTTGCGCTTCTTGGTCCAAGCGGATGCGGAAAAACAACTGTTCTTCGCTTGTTAGCAGGACTTGAAGAGGTCGACTCAGGTAAAATATTTCTAGGTGATGAAGAAATAACTCATTTACCTGTTTATAAACGCAAAATAAATACTGTTTTCCAGCAATATGCGCTTTTTCCGCATTTGACTGTTTTCGAAAATGTTGCCTACAGCTTGCGCATTCGAAAAATTAGTGAAGAGTTACTCAGAACAAAGGTTCAAGAAGCTCTCAAGATGGTTCGTCTGACAGGGTTTGAATCAAAATTCCCACGTAACCTTTCAGGTGGGCAGCAACAACGTATTGCGTTGGCGCGTGCATTAATTAATGAGCCGGAGGTTCTCTTGCTTGATGAGCCGTTGGCGGCGCTTGATCTAAAACTTAAAGAAGAAATGCTTATTGAGCTGAGTGAACTCCAGGACAAATTACATACGACATTTGTGTATGTTACCCATGATCAATTCGAAGCGTTGACGGTTTCTGATAAGATGGCGATTATGAATGAACAGGGTGACATCGAACAGATGGCAACGCCTAAAGAAATTTATGAATTTCCTGTTTCTCGCTTTGTTGCAAACTTTGTAGGAAATACCAATATTGTTGAAGGCAAATTGCATATAACCAATGGCAATTACTTTGTAGAAGTTGAGGGGCTGGGATTATTTAGGGTATATACTCCTAATGAGAAGTTTTGGATGATTCCTGGGTGTCGACTTTATATGAGTATTCGACCAGAAAAAATCTTCATTAGCAAAAAATCTCGTGAAGGATTTTCAAATAATCTAGTTGGTCGTGTGGTCGATATTATTTATTATGGCCGCTCAACACAATATCGCGTGAGGCTCCAAAATGGTCAATACTTGTTGGTGTTCGAGCAAAACGAAGAGCACTTTCCTCAGGAAAGTATTGATTACGACGATGAAGTTCAGCTTTATTTCCAAAAAGAAAACGTTGTCTTGTTGGAGCGATAAATGAGAATGCTTAAAAAAATCTTTACGGATGAAATAAGCTTCTTGTTAGCATGCCCGGCGCTTTTATGGCAGATTGTTTTTCTTTATGCACCATTTACCATATTGGCATTTCATAGTCTTCTTGATTATATTCCCGCCACCAAAGCCTATACACTTACCTTTACCTATTATCATCAGATTTTTAACTCGCTCTATATTCAAATCATTTTTAGATCGTTCTTTTTGGCAATGCTCACGACATTAATTTGCTTTCTTATCGCCTATCCAGTGGCATATTATCTTGCGCTTAAGGTTCCTAAGCGGTTCAAAACAATTCTTCTTTTCACCATTATCTTGCCCTCATGGACAAGCTTAATCGTTCAGGTATATGCGTGGTTTTTTATTTTGGAAAAGAACAGTTTAATAAGCAGAATGCTCCAAACATTGGGTATTATTTCACCATCGTTTCATCTGTTGAACAATTATTTTTCTATTGTGTTGGGAATGGTTTCGTGTTATTTGCCATTTATGATATTACCTATTTATGCCGTTCTTGAAAAAATGGATTCCTGCTATTTAGAAGTTTCTGCTGATCTTGGAGCAAATCGCTTTGAAACATTCCGTCGCGTTATATACCCTCTATCTTTACCAGGGGTTTTTGCGGGCGTATTGTTGGTATTTATTCCTGCGTTTGGTGAATATGCTATTCCAATTCTTCTTGGCGGTTCAAAATATGTTTTCTGGGGTAGTGTTATTGTTGATAAGTTTTTGCGGTCACGAGATTGGCGTGTTGGCGCAGCATTAGTAATTATTGGAATTATGCTACCTGCATTGGCGATAGCATTATGTACATCGATTTCTAAAGTTATACGTTCATATCGTGAACGAAAGTTTAAGCGTGAATTTTATTATATAAACAATCATTCCAAAGAGCCGTGGTAACGATCATGATTGAAAATCGACAGTTTTTTCTAAAATTTTTTAATCCACTTATCGTAGGCGTAGCATATCTTTTTCTCTACTTACCTATTTTTGTTTTGGTAATTTTTTCATTCAACGATGCTTCATTTTCAATTGAGTGGGTTGGCTTTTCGTTACGTTGGTACAAAAAGCTTATTCATTCTGTTGAGATTATTAATGCACTCAAGACATCGATTTTTGTTGCAATTACCACAACATTTTTAAGTCTTTTAATAGGGACCTGCTTTGTAGTTGCAACCAAGTGGTGGCGTTCAAATTTTTTGGCGAATCTTTTTTACAGTAATATCTTGCTTCCTGAAATTGTTCTTGCGATAGGAATCTTGAGCATATTTACTTTTTTTCAGATTCCCTTGGGATACGGGAGCTTGATTGCCGGGCATACGCTTTTGGGAATGGGATTTGTTATTCCTATTGTGCGTGCACGGTTTGTTGAGCTTGATCCAGTTCTGACTGAAGCCTCATTGGATCTTGGCGCATCATACTTCCAGACATTTAGAAAGGTCATTATCCCCTTGCTGATGCCCTCATTAATAGCATCAGGCCTTTTAGTATTTACCTTATCGCTAGATGATTTTCTGATTGCGCTTTTTTGTTCTGGTCCAACGGTGCAGACGCTTTCGGTCTATGTATATTCCATGATTCGTACCGGGGTTGATCCCATGATTAACGCTATATCAACGTGTTTTTTGATTCTTAGTAGCTTGGTAGTACTTGTGTTGTGTTCATTGAAAGTTGTCGATCAGGTCCTTTCTTATGAATGAAAAGCCTTCGGGGCGATTTTTTGTATCAACTGCGAAAAAACTTGTTATAACGTTAATGTATCTTGGCATTGTAGCTTTCTTTTTTTATTTACCGCTTCTGGTTAATTGTTGTGGAACACATAAAACACTTAATGTCTGTGCTTTTACTGAAACTTTTTCACCCGAAGCCATTGCGCGATTTGAGCAAAAGACCGGCATCAAAGTTAATCTTACCTATGTTGAACTTGATGAACAGATTTATGCGAAATTTAAGATCAACAAAGGTGAAGGATATGATGTTATTAATGTATCAGATTTTATGGTACAGATGTTGCAATCTCAGGGGCTTCTTCATGCCCTTGATCCTGCCAAGGTCCCCTGTATGGAACATATAAATAAAATGTTGCTTAATCAGCGTTACGATCAGGGAAATAGTTATTCGGTACCGCATAAATGGTTTATGTACGGCATTATTTATGACAAAAAATTTTTTAACATATCGCCAGAAGATGTGTCGTTAGATTTGGTTTTTACAAAACCATCCGATATCGTGAATCAAGGCCTAGCAAAAATACCGTATAAAATCTGTATGCTCGATTCTCCAATTGATTCGTTCTTTCTTGCGTCACTTTATTTGTTTGGCCATGACCATCAATTGTCTGACGCGGTTTATGATCAAGTTGCACGATTGCTTGTTACTCAAAAAAAATGGGTTGAGTGCTATACCCTTTATACGGTTGAATATTTTTTACTTGCCGATATTGTTCCCTTGGCGATTACATCGAGTAATTTTGCTAACAAGGTCGTGCGTTATGATAATAGATTTCAGTTTGTTATACCGCGTGAAGGTGGAATTTTAGTAATCGAAAATCTTGTTATTCCAAAGCGTAGTAAGAATAAAGAATTGGCGTATCAATTTATAGATTTTATGCTGTCTGAAGAGATTGCTCGTCTTAATAGTTCAACCTATGGGTGGACATCTGCTCATGAAAAGGTTGCTCATATTACGATTGAAGAGGATCTTAAACAGCGCCTTTATATACCTCTTTTTGATGCATCTGCGCGTGCGCGTATTGAGGATGTGTGGTTAGAGGTTGAATGTGCATGATAAAGATAATATTTTTGGCTTTTGGGGTATTGTGATGAATACAAAAAAAACTTTTATACGAAGTGTGATTAGAAAAGCCGTAATTGCCTCTTTTTATGTAATTTTATTTGCACTCTTTTTATATTTACCGTTAATTCTCGATTTATTCAGACCAAGCCAGACCATTAATGTATGTACGTTTGCTGAGACCTTTTGTCCGGAAGCAATTGAGCGATTTGAACGTCAATCAGGTATTAAAGTTAATCTTACCTATGTCGAGATAGATGAACAAATATTTGCCAAGTTCCGTATGAATGAAGGCGAGGGATATGATATCATTAATATTTCTGATTATATGATAAAGATACTTGTTGATCAGGGGGTATTGCACAAACTCGATCATAGCAAGTTATCATCAATTGAGTTGTTAGATTCGCATTTAATGAATCGTAATTTTGATCAAAATAATGAATATTCACTTCCTCATAAATGGTATGTTTACGGACTTGCATATAATAAGAAATTTTTTAATAAACCGCCTGAGGCAATGTCGCTGAAATATATTTTTCAAAAGCCTTTTGATATGTATAAAAAGGGAGAAGTTCCCCACAAATATCGTATTTGTATGCTCGATGATGGTCGTGATGCAGTATTTATGGCGGCTATTTATCTTTTTGGCCGCACAGATAATCTTGGCGAACGCGAATTTGCTGAGATTGAAAAATTATTGGTTAAACAGAAAAAGTGGGTTGAGGCGTATACCGTTCATAGCGCACATTATTTTTTATTTGCAGATGTTACGCCAATTGCATTAATGTCGAGTAATTATGTGCGTAAAATTTTTGATACCAATAATCGTTTTGATTTTGCTATTCCAACCGAAGGAAGCATGCTAGTAATTGAGAACTTAGCAATTCCTAGTAAAAGCAAAAAAATTGATTTAGCGCATCAATTTATTGATTTCATGCTATCTGAAGAAATTGCACGCTTAAATAGTACGACATTCGGTTATAGTTCATCTAATAAGAATGCCAATGACAAGGTAAGCAAAACTTATCTTAATAATCCTAACCTCTTTCCCGATGATGCTACATATTCGCGACTTTTTATTCCATTACTACCAACATCCCTGCGTCGCGTGGTCGAAGATCTATGGCTTATGGTAGGGTTTGTATAACAAATCGCCTTTTTATCGGTTTATTCTATACTCATACGAAGTTGTGAAGTTGGGTGAGGTGAAAGCAAAGTAGACGGGTTAACATATGAAAGCTTTAATAAAATCATTTGAAAAAATAAGTGCCAAATATCAGGCTCGCCGTGAGCATTTTGTTACGGTAATTGAGCGCTTCAAATCCAAAGGGTATGAAGATCTTTACCAAAAATGTAATCCTCGCCTTGAAGAAGCAGATGAATTATTAAAGAAGCTTACACATGAATTAGTTACCATGCAGGGACGCGTGGATAAGGCTTCTGCAAACTCGCAGGTCAAAGCTTTAAAGCGTGCGTACAGAGAATTGCATGAATTGACCAAACCATCATGGCGGCAGTGGCTTGAGGCTGTTGTTGTTGCTCTTGCACTTGCACTTGTTTTGCGTAACTTTTTATTCGGCCTTTATCATGTGCCAACAGGGTCTGCAGAGCCCAATATTTTGGTTGGAGACCGCATTTGGGGCAATAAAATGGCCTATTATATCTCTCCGGTACGCCGTGGCGATTTGGTGATTTTTGATAACCCAAAATTTGAATACGATAAATCAAATAAGTTTTATGAGTTGTGGCAACGATATATTGGTTTTCCTGTTCCTCTTTTGGGGCTTGGTACCGGTCCTGATAATTGGGTAAAACGTGTTATCGCGGTTCCTGGCGATGCTATCGAAGGTCGTGTCGAAGAAGGCAGGACTGTTATTTATCTTAATGGTAAGAAGCTTAAAGAATCGTATGTTAATACCTTACCGCTCATGCGTGTTCGTCGAACCAAAGGGCTTATCCCTTGGGCAAATATTGGCCCGCTGTCAGTTCCTCAATTTTTGCGTTATGAATATCGAGAACCATCCCCAAAATATACCTATGATCCATCAAAATCTTTGGCGGATCAGCCTTATTATGCGATCGATGAAGAAGATATAGTGCGTCGGCCAGATACACTTGAGCCTGATTTGGATTATGCTTTTACGCCTGCATATAAATATCACGATATGGGTTGTTACGACATTTTTGGCCCTTATGTTGTTCCTGATGGTTGTTATTGGGTTATGGGTGATAGCAGAAAAAACAGCGAAGATAGTCGCTGGTGGGGATTTTTAGAAAAAGATCGTATTCATGGTCGTGCAAGTTTTGTTATTTATTCGATTGATAGCGAAGAAGCTTTCTGGCTCTTTGATCTTATCAAGCATCCAATTGATTTTTGGACTCGCCATGTACGTTGGAACAGATTCTTCAAATGGTTAAATGGTCAAAAGGCAAGTTATGAATAAGAAAAAATTTTATATTACGACACCAATCTATTATCCCAATGCAAAGCCGCATATTGGAACGCTTTATACCACCTTGCTCGCCGATGTTTTTGCGCGATGGAATAAATTGATGCAAGCGGATGTGTTCTTTTTGACCGGGACTGATGAACACGGACAAAAAATACAAGAAGCTGCTACAGCAAAAAATATCGCGCCAAAGGCTTTTGTTGACTCGATAATTCCTGCTTTTAAACAGGCATGGAAACGTTATGAAATTGATTATACCAAGTTCATAAGAACGACTGACCACGAACACGAAAAATGTGTACAGTCTATTTTCCTTAAACTTGTTCAACAGGGTGATATTTATAAATCAACCTATACCGGACATTATTGTGTTGGATGCGAAGCGTTTGTATCTCTCTCGGGAGAAGCGCTGAAAGATGAATCAGGCGCGTATGTTTGCCTTATTCATAAAAAGCCATTACAAGAGCAATCTGAAGAGGGATATTTTTTTAGATTGTCTGCTTATCAAGAAGCATTACTTAAGTTTTACGAAGAACATCCCGATTTTATAACACCCAAAGAACGTCTCCAAGAAGTTATCTCATTTGTAAAGTCAGGTCTCAAAGATTTGAGCATTTCGCGTAAACACGTGAGCTGGGGCGTGCCATTTCCTGGCGATGAATCATATACCATCTACGTGTGGGCCGATGCACTTATGAATTACCTGAGTGGAATTGGCTACGGGCAAGGTGATGCAAAACATGATGCAGGTGTTGCCAAGTGGTGGCCTGCAGATGCGCAGTTGATGGCAAAAGATATTGTACGCTTTCATGCCGTACATTGGCCTGCTTTTTTGATGGCGCTTGGATTGCCATTGCCTAAAAAATTAGTGGTACATGGCTACATTTTGATGGGCGATCAAAAAATGTCTAAATCATTGGGTAATGCGCTTGATCCAGAGCAGCTTGCTGATTGGTATGGACATGAGGCAGTACGTTACTATTTAATGCGCCAGATGGCTATTACTCAGGACGGTCGCTTTGATATTAAAGATCTTGAAGAGCGCATTAGCGCCGACTTGGCCAATAATCTTGGCAACCTTTTAAATCGTATGCTGACGCTTGCAACTAATCATGGTCTTTATGAGGTTAAAGCCCCGTCAACACTTGAAGCTGCTTCATCTGCCTTACGCGAAAAATGTGGCGATACTTTTAGAGGCTACTGGGAAGAGATGAATAAATATTCTGTTCATCTCGCGTTGGCTCAGGCTTGGAGATTTTTGTCTGATATTAATGCTTATTTTCATGCGCAGCAGCCATGGACGCTTGCTACGCGTAATAAAGAACTTTTTGCCGAGGTTATTGCTTCGACCTGTCAAGGTCTGTATGCCATAGGTCTTATGGCATGGCCGATAATGCCTAAAAAAATGGAAGAATTATTAGCAGCATTAGGACATAAGGTTGATCTTACAACCGATTATGAGCGCGAGTTGCGTGAGAATGTTTGGAATAAAAAATTTGTGCTTGCAAAACCGGCAGGTCAACTTTTTGTCAAACCAGAATCGCATATTGAAGAGATTGCGGTACCCAAAAAAGAAGTTGCGCCCCTAGCGCCTGAAATTACGATTGATGATGTTGCTAAAGTTCAATTAGTTGCCGGCACGGTATTGAGCTGCAAAGCTGTTGAAGGCTCTGATAAGCTTTATAAGCTTCAAGTTGAATTTGGTAAATTTGGCCAACGTCAAATTTTATCGGGTGTTGCGCAACAGCTTAAGCCCGAAGATCTTGTTGGCAAACAAGGCATCTTTATTCTCAACCTCAAGCCACGCAAAATGATGGGACTTGAATCACAGGGTATGATGCTTTTTGCTCAAGATGATACAGGAATGTTACGCCCAGTTACCGTCGGCGAAGCAGTCAAAGATGGCGCTACAGTTCGGTGATGATTATTTTATGTGAATCATGAACTTGTTAAAGTTGAAAATTCAAGCGAACCCCGTCTATAGATTTTTCGTTAATCGTTGACTGTTATTTGAGGCAGCTTTTTAGTACATACAAAAAAATCAGTCTTATCTTCAATTAATGTTCCGCATACAGAACAAGCTCCTGCGGTCTCACAAAAATCTACTGGTGAGCATCCTCGATAAAAATCGTGGCTGCGATGAAAATAGTGGCCGCATTTTAGCATTACGAGCGATGGCTGCAGCGTGAGTATTTTTTTTCCAAGATTGAAAGAGTTTCTCTCGGTACATTCTGGGTTACAGCAGGTCAAGGGTTTATCGTTTTGTATGGGCTTAGCGCCGTCAAAATAGTCTTGTATGATCCTAGCCCAACAATGAATGTAAAATTCTTTGCTCAGTACTTCCATAATAATGTCAAAAATATTATTATCTCGTCCTGTCGCCCTATCTAGCCGTTTCATGTGTGTAATCCATTTATGGTTTTCTAGTGGATGAGAAATTTTATGATCTTGGCTTTTGCTACGGACTGTAATGATGATAGATGGGCTGCTTAAATTTTTTAATGTTAAAGTTATAAGATTTTTTAATTCAGAACCGGCAAAAAATTGATAAGTAATAACGCAGATCGATGGATCTGTCCATTTTGATTTCTCATACTGTACCCAAAATAAGCCCTTTAAAATTGAGACTTTGACGGGAATTTCAGGGGCAAAGATTGGTTGGGTATTTTCTGATAAATCTGTTGGTTCAGGCTGTTTTCGTTTCTTGTCGTTCTTTGGGCAATTTGTTGCAGATGTGGAATTTTCTTCGTTGGCTTGCATAGCAATACCGTTTGTTGTCATTGCTGCGTACAATATGAAGACAAAGGATGATAGACAAAGACCTCTTTTCATGGCGACCCTTCCTCCTTTCAATGAACATGTGGTGCAACTTTTTTACGAATAAAGTTATTTCCTTTCTCTAGAGCGGACAGCTTAAAAAGACTAAAAAGTAGTTCGTGTAATTCTGGTCGAATGCTTCAAAAAGTTCAAAGTAAAGTTAACTTGCTGTTAAAAACAGTATTACAGATTGATGATGGTTATTTTGGGTAGCGGCTTCTCATACATGAAATAATCATCGGCATCAGTTTCAATGAGCGTCCCGCATATAGGACAGCCGCCTACATCTTGGCGAAATTTTACCGGTAAACATTTTTGGTGAAAGTGGTGACCACACTTTAGTATTACGAGCGATGGCTGAAGAATCAATTCTTGTTTTTTCAGATGGAACGAGTTGTTATGGCGGCATCCTTTTGGATTCCAGCAATTTAGGGCCTTGTAGGCTTGTATAAAGCTGATACAGCGAAGAATATAAAACTCTTTGTTTAGCTCTTCAGTAATAATTTCAAAAAAATCAGCATAAGTTTGTGGCCTTATAAGAACACCCCATTCATGATTTTCTAATGAAGGAGCAATATCTCTTTCTAGCCTCGTGCTACGAATGGTAATGATTATAGGCAACGTGCCCAAGTTTTTTATGGTTAATGTAATAACGCTCTTTGATGTGTAGGTAATTGTATCTGGGTTTTGTACAAAAAATTGATAATTTAAAACCCAGGTTGAAGGGGGGATTATGGTTGATTTTTCAAGCTTGAAATAGAATGAATTATGCAAAAACGAGATCAGATCAGGGATGGAAGTTATTGATGTTGCTGTTGCCTTTTCTTCTAAACAGAATGGTTCAGGTTGTTTACGTTTTTTAATACGTTTTTCGAATGCCGACTTTTCTTCATTCATTTGAGTAGTACTGGTTGGTGTTATTCCAAGACACGATATAAAGATAAAATATGATAGCCCAAAAAAAAATTTCACGGTTATCCTTGTGTTCAAAATTCAATAGTTAGATTGTTAAATTGACGCGTAGCACAAATTGCTTTTTTATTTGTAAATTTTGATTTTCTTCCGCACCATGAACAACATTTACCTTCACTAAGCGTATGGACACATTTGATATGCATAATATGATAGCAGGGTAAAATTGTTACATTATGATCGAACATAAGATTTTTGAATGAAAAGATGACATTATTGCACTTAATGCAGCAGAATGTTTGCTTTTTATAATCAAATCCATCCATTAAACAGAGTATAACCATAAGTTCTTGTTCAAGATCGTCTCTAATAGCTTCCATGATATCTTGCTTTTTTGGCCACACGTCATGCCAATGATGGTCAGAACAAGGGCGTGTTTGATTCCGCTCTTGGATTGATATTGTGAATCCATTTTCAGATTCAAAGATTGTTAAAATCACTTTTTTTTTAAGTGGTTTCATTGGCAATGAAGAATCCTTGGGTTGTACAAAAAGATCATAAGTTAGTATAAAAATTTCTCGTTCATCACAACTCAAACTTTTTTTATCTTGTAATTCAAAAACAAATAATTTTGAAAAAAATGAAACATATCTTTGAATATATGGAGAGTTTATATATATGTGCATAGGCGATTCTGTTTTTTGCGGGTAAAGCGCCGCTGGCACTGTGAACATTATTACATGGCAATAAAGAACAAACATTAATTTCTTCATGTGTTAAATTTCGCTGTAAAAAATCATTGTTTACAAAACGTGAGTAATTTTTCAGTGTTGTTGTTCAAATTGGTTGTTGATAAAGAACAAAATCATTTTCGGATTGTATAGCTATTTTACAGTATGGACATTGATATTCATCTTTTAGATTCGCACAACCTAAATGATAAAAATGCAAACACTTAAGAAGAAGGATATTCTTTGATGTAAAGTACGACAAACCTTTATTGTTCTTAAAAATAGGTTTGGCGCATGCAGCGCAAACGACCACATCTTGATTTAATGTTAATAACAGGATTCTAATTAGTTCCTTGGTAAGTAGTTGCCTGATTAAAGTAGTTAGTAATGGGTGCGCTTTTTGCAATACGACGTCAGGTATTCGATAAAGAGGGGCGACGTTTGTTATACAAATTGAATTACCATTGAAACAGAGGGTTGACAAAGAAGCGTTACTTTTACCTAAATTTTTAAAAGAAATAATTAGTCGTTTTAAAAGTGGATATTCTTTTTCTTGGACAAAGTTCCATAAATCATATGAGCACACGCGAAGATTCTCAATATTAGAAGAAAGATCATCTACAAGCCTGAAAAAGTATCTGCCGCCTAGAAAAGGTATATAAGGTTCAAATGATGTTATATTGTTTTGTGGTTGAGGTTCTTCTGTTTGTGGAGAGGTATCTACACGTTGAGGAGATTGTTGAAGAGGGCGCGACTCTCTTTGTGATCTGTCATCCTCATCGAGCAAAGATGGTGGCATTAATTCATCAAAGTCTAAGAACGATGCCAACGGATCAAAAGGACTTGTTACCATAGAATTTTGATCGAACATTGGATACAGCGAAAAAGTCATGATGGTTATCGTAAGCCCGGCCAATAAATTCAGAGTTTTTACTCGCATATCTTACTCCCCTACACGTTTTAAAGAAAACGCGCTTGGATCCTTTGACCAATACAAATATAATTCCGTTCAAATTGGTTTTTGATAAAGAACAAAATCATTTTCGGATTGTATAGCTATTTTACAGTATGGACATCGGTATTCCTCTTTTGGATTGAGCGGCATCTTCGCACAGCCTAAATGATAAATGTGTAAGCACTTGAGAAGAAGAATATCGTTTGATGTAAAGTACGACAACCCTTGATTGTTCTGAAAAATTGGTTGAGCGCACGCTGCGCAGGCGAATACATTGTGATTTACTATTAATAACATGATTCTGATGAGTTCGTTGGCAAGTAGTTTTCTGATTAAAGTATTTAATGATGTGTATGATTTTTGTAGCGCGGTATCAAGTATTTGATAAGAAATGTTGGTGCTTGCTATAGAACATTGCGCATCATCGAAACAGAAGATTGAAAAAGAAGCGTTACTTTCGCCTAAATTTTTTAAAGAAATAATGAGTCGTTTTAAAAATGGACATTGTCTTCCTTGAAAAATGTTCCATAAATCGTATGCGCACATGCGGGATTTCCCCATATTAGAAGAAAAATCATCTATAAGCATGAAGAAGTATTTTCCTCCTAGAAAAGATATACAAGGTTCAAGCGAAGATTCTATACGATTTTGTGATTGAAATTCTTCTGTTTGCGTAGAGGCATCTACTAAAGGTAAGGGTTTTATATGGTTTTGTGGTTGAAATTCTTCTGTTTGTGTAGAGGCATCTACCGAAAGTGATAAAAATGGAGGCATTGATTCATCAAAGTCTAAGAACGATGCCAATGGATTGAAAGGACTTGTTGCCATAGAATTTTGATCGAGCATTGGATACAGCGTAGAAAAAGTCATGATGACTATCGCAAGCTCTACCAATAAATTCAGAGTTTTTACTTGCATATCTTCTCCCTATATTTTGGGAAGAAAACGTCACTTGAATCTTTTTTCAATATAAACATAATTCCGGTCAAACTTGTTGTTGATAAAGAACAAAATCATCTTCAAATTTGATAGCTATTTTGCAATGTGGACATCGATATTCATCTTTTGGAGTGAGCGGTACCTTCGCACAACCTAAATGATAAATGTGTAAGCACTTGAGGAGAAGAATATCGCTTGAGGAAAAGTACGATAAGACTCTATTTTCAAGAAAAAGAGGTTGGGTACATAGAGCAGACATGCAATTTTGTGGATTTATTAATAACAAGATTCTGATGAGTTCGTTGGCAAGTAGTTGCCTGATTAAAGTAGTTAGTAATGGGTGCGCTTTTTGCAGTACAACGTCAGTTATTCGATAAAAAAGGGTGGCGTTAGTTATAGAATTTGGATCACCATCGAGGCAAAGGATTGAAAAAGAGGTGTTACTTTCACTTGAATTTTTTAAAGAAATAATGAGTCGTTTAAAAAATGGATATTCTTTTCCTCGAACAGAGTTCCATAAATCATATGCGAACACGCGAAATTTACCCGTATTGGAAGAAAGATCGTCTACAGGCATGAAGGCGTATTTGCCGCCTAGAAAAGATATACAAGGTTCAAGCGAGGATTCTATACGGTTTTGTGGTTGAGATTCTTCCGTTTGCGTAGAAGCATCTATACAAACAGGTTTCTCATCGGTTAAAAGTGGAGACATTGATTCATCAGAGGCCGTGAGTGGCGACAATGGAAAAAATTGATTTCCTTCCATAGAATTTGAATCGAGCATTGGATACAGCGTAGAAGAAGTCAAGATGGCTATCGTAAGCCCGACCAATAAATTCAGAGTTTTTATTTGCATATCGCCCCCTAAAATAAGATTAGCTTTTTTCTTACTCCCCACTTAAAAAGTATCAATTTACTAGGACTAAAAACAAGCGATATGAAAAAGGATCTTTTTTCTGAAGCTATGGGGATCTTTTACCAAATGCCGCCATGGCTTTGTGCATACTCAATCCTACTACTGATATGAGAGTAATCATCAAAAGATAACTTAGATATATTAATGAGTGACATGTTGTTACATTGTTGGAGGACAGAGGCACATTTTTCACAATAAAATTGTCCTTGGTCTGAAGTATAGTGTTGTTGCGTTATTCTATTACTAACCAAATCCTGGTAACAAAGCGCTTTGTTACATCCTTCACAACAAAATTGAGATTCATTACGTTCGCAAAAAAGAGCGAGGTCAAGCAGTTGTGTAATGCATGTATCCAGTAGGTTTGTTGTAGGGGCGCTGAAGTACCTGAGTGGAATAGTAATATTGGCCGGTTCAGCATGCAGGTCAGAAAAAATATACCCATTGGCGCAAATGAATGATTCTACGAAAATCTTTTGCGGCGACAACGGTATAAGTGATATGGTGATAATGAAATTTCTGAGAATAGGGTGCTCATTGTGTGGATCTCTGTTCTTTGCGTTGCCATAAAGTTCAAAACAATATTTTCGCTCGTTGTGCAAAGTGCGGGTTAGTTTTTTAATGGTAAATTCGCATAAAGCAGGTTGATGTATTTTAAAATCAAGCGGAGCCTCAACAGAATCTTTGGATTGCGGTTCTAGCATTGGAAGTGCTTGTGATGACCAACCGGCACAAAGTATGAAGAGCAGTATTTTTTTCATATTTTTCTCACTTTATGATTTTGCGATCCACACAATTGTTGCCTGTGTCCCATAATTTTGTTTATCCGTTGCTCGTCGATATGAATGAAATCGATGGTTGCAGATGGTGCATTCGTGCGCTGATATATTAATACTTTCTTCTTTTACCCCGGCGGCTATAAGCTGCAACTTATTTAATTCCGGATTATCGAAGTATAAATGTCCATCGCGGGGCGTAAAAACTTTTTTAGTGTAGGGGCAGTTGCGTAAATTTGCCTCAAACTCTGCCGTTACTTCATAGCAGCACGACTTTGCTGACGGTCCAAAATAAACCTGAATATCTCTTGGCATGATTCCGTAATTTTTTTGTAGGGTCTCAAGCATTTTGATTGAAATATTTTTTACCGTCCCTGGCCATCCTGCATGTGCTATGGCAACTACATGTTGTTCTGGCGCACAAAAGATGACGGGTAGGCAGTCAGCAGTTAATACCCCAATGCCAATGCTGGGCTGTTTGGTTATCAAAAAATCTCCGGTGTGCGTAAAACAATCAAGAGGGCCTGCAAGTTGGTGGGTGTCAGTAATATTCCATCCATCGACGCTATGAACCTGCTTTTGTAATACCAGGTGAGTTAGGCCAAGCTGCTGACGCAACTGATCGGCCCAGGGAAAGAATTCTGAGCTGTGCCTCTGGCCCGCGCTGGCGGGTTTGAGGCGTGTTGCAGAAAGGGGACAGGTTGTGGCGTCACCGAAGAAGAGGGAATAATTAAGATGCAATGTGCCATTTATTGTTGTCATATCTAATAAACCGTTCGTTTTCCAAATCCGTTATAATTTTTCGTACAATCGTCTCCTTCCGTCCAACAAGCGTAATAAGTTCAGGTTCACTCAATCCACCCGCGTATTCAAGTAAATGTTGCAAAATAAGCCCACGAACTTGTCGTTCCGATCCTTGGAAGGGGGATTGTTTGTGATAATGTTTGCTCAAGCGACTGGCATTACCGACAGTTTTTTTGAGCATGACACCATAATCCATGAGTGCATAGTACCATTCTCGTGGATTTAATTGATCAACCGTTTGCGCAACCAAGGGCATGATTTCTTTATCGCTTATGTCAGTTCGATCCTTGAAGAAGAAATGAATAAAAACGGTGCGAATGTTGGTTTCGATAAACACTGTCGGGATATTGAATGCAAATGCTACAATTGAGCGCGCCGTTGCGGGTCCAATCCCTGGAAACGTTTCAAGTATTTCTGGATCGTTTGGCAATTGTCCGTGATATTCCTGGCTAACCCGTTGGGCGATTTTTTGTAATGCCATTGCACGTCGATTGTAGCCAAGCCCTTTCCAGTACAGAAGTACTTCATGAAAACTTGCATTGGCAAGTGTTGCAAAATCAGGGAAACGTGTGATCAACCGATCAAATTTTTGGAGCACGCGATCCGTTTGGGTTTGCTGAAGCATAATTTCTGAAACAACAACATAGTAGGGTGTTATCTGTTCTCGCCATGGAAAAGCACGTCGGTTGGTGCCATAATAATCTTTTATAAGTGATTGAAATTGTTGGAGATTGTTCATAAAACATCGATAAAGTTTTTGCCAAGTATACTGGAAGGGATTTGCTATGTCAGCACGTCATAATGCAAAGGTTTTATGGTGGTCCGATGTGCCGACCATAGATCTTTTAAAAAAATCACTTGATCAAGGACTCGTTTCCATCACATCGACCGATACGGTACTAGGATTCTTGGCGTGTATAAACGAAAAGTCGCATAAAATAATTGATTCCATTAAAGGTTCAAAACCGGATAAGCCTTATCTTATTTTGATAGATTCTCCACGCAGGCTGTCTGCTTTTGTTGATGTCCAGTCCTTAAGCGAACAGGCACAATGCATTATCACCAAATGTTGGCCCGGTCCTTTGACTATTATTTTTAAGGCAAAAAAGAATTTGCATCCCTGTATGCAATCAAAAGAAGGAACCGTTGCGCTCCGGTGCCCACGTCATGAAGGTTTATTAGGGATCTTAGCTCACTTTGATGGTTTGTTTTCAACGAGTGCTAACAAAAGTGGTCTGCCGGTGGCAAAAACGTATCAAGAATTGGATCATGATCTTTTGCATGATGTTGACTATGTAGTGCTTGATCGCGATTTAGCGCCAAACGATGTGCCGTCAACCATAATTGACGTTACGTCGTCCGAAGTCAAAGTGATACGGCCTGGGGCATATCCGGTTGAAAAGCTAGAACGTTTGTGCGGTGGTTGTGTTAACGTTTCAAAATCTTGAAACATCCTGAAGTTGTAACCGGGTTTAGCAAAGTTCTGGTGATTTTGGAATATACGCAAGAAAGAGGCTGTCTTCAATCCAAGATTCTGTGCCACATCGTGGGCATGCTTGATCGGTTGTTTTAGTTGCTTTGGAAAAACAGCTAAAATGAAAGCAGTGCCCGCATTTTAAAATTTTAAAGTTGGGTAATATAGATAATTGATTGATATGTGATTTTTGTATTGCCGGAGTATGCCAGGTACAACTATTCCAATCACACGTTAGAGACATGTTTTTTTGAATGGCTCCGATAATAATAAAAAGTTCCGTTTTGAGAATATTTTTAATCATATCTTGTAAAGCTTCAATGTAATGAAAATCAATGATGAATTGCCATTGATGGAGATTTTTAAATTGGGCGTTGGCAATTTTTTGGCATATTGTTGTACATTGTACGTGATATCCTGGCTTATATATGAATGTTAATGAAACAATTTTTTGTGTTGATAGGTAGATATCGCTGTCATTGGTCGTTATCAGCTCGTATAAGTGATATGTGATGGTACGAGAGATAGTAGCATTTTGCTGCTGGCATTTTTCAGCAATGAAATGAAAGTTAAATGCGCCATCAAGGAATTGGATTTCCTTGGTTTGATCTGGTAATTCATTTAAAAAAAAATCCTTGTCTCCTTCTATTTTGACCGTATCGATATCAACTTGTAGGGCGCCAATAGCAATGTTCATTACAAGTGTTGGTAAGAAAAAACAAAAATATAAAAAAAGTTTGTTCATGGGTACGCATCAACTTTATAAAGTTATAAACCAGTATGCATCATCGTATTGAACATCAAAGCCAAATATCAAAAAGTGAAGCGCCCTGAACGCGTCGCATTTTATGCAGAGCGTTTTAAAGTTCCTGAACCTCATCATTGCCAGCTTCTGACTCAGTAGCCTTTTTGCGCATAAAAGTTGGCGTGTCAAAGCTGTCCATATCAAATGATTCATCAGGCGTGAGTGATGGTGGCTCTATTGTTTGAGATGCTGCGTCACTTAGAGATTGTGCTTGTTCAGCGTAATCATTTTGTTGTGAGGTTTGTGTTGCTTGTAATGATGCATCGGTTACAGCTTCTTGTACAACGGGGAGTGCTTCAGGTTCTGATAGAGCAGGTTGAGTAACGGTTGGCACTGCTGCTGTAGCTGCTGGTATAATTGATATGGTTTGAGCGAGTGCGGCGCGATCAAGTCCGGTTGCAATGACGGTAATACTTATATCTTCACCCATGGTTTCATCAATTACCGAACCGAGAATGATAATGGCTTCTTGGCTCGCCATTTCATAAATCATAGAAGCAGCCTGATTAATTTCTTGTAATTCAAGGTTGCTTGCACCGGTAATATTGATAAGAACTCCACGTGCTCCATTAATACTTGCATTTTCGATAAGTGGCGAGCTGATAGCGCGTACAGCGGCTTGGCGTGCGCGATCAATACCCGTGGCACGTCCGGTTCCCATAATGGCAATGCCGGTGTTGGTCATGATGGTTCTTACGTCGGCTAAATCAACGTTAATATGACCAGCTTTGGTTATGATATCTGATATGCCTTTAATTGCTTGCCTTAAAATGTCGTTAGCAAGTGCAAATGCTCCAAGCATTGAAATATTAGGATCTGAGATTTCGATAAGGCGTTGATTAGGCACAACAAGCAGGGTATCGACAGCTCCTTCTAAATTATTAAGTGCTTCTTCAGCATGCTTTTGTCGTCGTTTACCTTCAAATAAAAATGGTTTAGTAACAACGGCAATAGTTAAAATGCCGAGCTCTTTTGCTGCGCGTGCGATTACCGGAAGAGCTCCCGATCCCGTGCCTCCGCCCAACCCTGCAGTAAGGAATAGAATGTCGGTATTGGCTAAGTAATCTAAGATAGAATTAAGATCTTCTTCTGCTGCTTGGCGACCGACGTCTGGATTTGAACCAGCGCCCAACCCTTTAGTTATTTTTTTACCGAGTTGTATTTTGTGATCTGCTGATGAATTATTCAGTGCTTGCGCATCTGTGTTGGCGGCGATGAATTGCACGTTGGAAAGATCACTAGCCTCAATCATACTATTGACTGCGTTGCCACCAGCGCCTCCTATACCCATTACCTTGAGGCTGATTCCGCCTGTGCCGGTTGTTGTTTCTTCCTCAACTGCAAATTCAATCATGTTATTCTCCTTATTTTCCTTCTTTTTGAGTCATATGAATCAAAAGAGATCATAGACCCATGAACGCATTCTTTTCAAGACACGGGCAAAAACAGCATCACTTGTTGCAGAGATATCGCCAAAATTACATCCGCCGCTTGCATGAATGATGAGGCCATAGACCGTTGCATAGATTGGACTCTTAAGAATATCAGGGATGGCATAGGGAATATCTGCTGCAAGGGCTTCCGGTTGGCCGATTCTTACCGCCATGCCAAGTTTTTCGCTTGCGAGTTCTTGCATCCCTGCAAGGAGCGATCCTCCGCCAGTTATGACAAGCCCTGTTGGCATGAGTGGGCGTAATCTGAATTGATTGATTTCTTCTAAGAACAGATCAAAGACCTCTTCTGCTCTGAAATGTATGATTTCAGCAAGTGAACTTAGTTCAATTGTCTTAGTGCCGCCTTCATAGCCAAGTGAAATATCCAGATAATTTTTCTTAAGTTCAAGTATCTTACTTTGTGATACTGAGCCATAGAGTTTTTTAAGTTCTTCTGCTTTTGAAAAAGGAATATGTAAGCCAACGGCAAGGTCATTGGTAAAGTGGTTGCCCGCAATTGGAATAACTTTTGAATGTCTGATGCGTGCGTCTTTGTAGATGGCAAAATCTGAGGTACCGCCACCGATATCAAGTATCCCAACACCCATTTCCTGCTCTGAAGGAGTTAAAACGGCTGCAGCAGATGCTAATTGCTCAAGAACAATGTCTGAGACTCGAAGGCCGGCAAGCTCGCATGATTTTATAATATTTTGTGCTGAAGCTACCGCTCCGGTAACAATATGTACTTGTGATTCAAGGCGTACGCCATACATACCTAAAGAATCAAAGACGTATTCTTGCCCATCAACACGGAAATATTGAGGCAGTATATGGAGAATGTATTGATCTTTGGGGATTGGAATGGCTTTTGCCGCCTCAATAACACGATCGATATCATGTTGCGAGACCTCTCGACCTTTGATGGCAACAACGCCGGTTGAATTGATTGACTTGATGTGTCCGCCCGAAATACCAACGCAGGCTGATTCGATACGAGTTCCTGCCATAGACTGAGCTTCTTGCACGGCTGCTTTTATCGAGTCTACAGTGGCATTAATGTTAACAATTACACCTTTTTTAAGTCCGTGCGATGGATGTTGGCCTATGCCAACGACATCGATGATGCCGCGTGTATTTTTTTGAGCGATGACGGCAACAATTTTGGTTGTTCCTATATCAATTGCCGTAATTAACCCTCCGGATGTTTTTTTATTCATGACCCCCTCCCCCTCTTTGACGGTTCGTGAAATTTGACGATGACCTGATCTTTTATGCGAAAATCAAAGGCCAATGGAATACCTTTTGATCCCAGCATGTTTTTGGTGATATAGCCACGATCACATAAATCCTTAAAAAGCGTGCTGAGTGCGCCAAATTTTTGTTGATTAAAAAAGTTTTTTTGATCAGTGATGATACGGCAATGACAAATTGCAGTTGTTGGTATCAAGTGAATTTCCCATGGAGCTTTATAAAAAATTTGATAACTACGCCATGTTTCTTGTGGAATTGCATGAATAAACGCGTAGAGCGATTGATCGAGCTTTTTGCCGAGGAGCTTTTCGTTAAGGGTGATACGGGGTAATGTTTGTTGATTAAATTCGCTAAATGAAGCTAGTGGGAATAGACGTCGTTTATTACCAAGGATAAATCGATCATTGATACGGCAATAGGGGGTTGTTCCGACAAGCTTACAATGAAGTGTATCAGGTGCGCGGAATTCATATTCAACTCTTTTGAGTATGGGAAAAGCTTGTTTAAGGTCTTTATAAAACTGTTCACGATCGAAGGTAATGAGGCTTTTTTGGTGTGTTGTGCGATGTACAAATTCTTGAATTGCGCTGCGTGCTGTAGCGTCAAAAATTGATTCCAATTCATAGGTTACCGTCTGCGGCACAAATAAATTATTAAGCTGAGTAGATGATGTTGTTGAAAGTTTTTTTACGAGCATAATGGTTGGAATGCTACATCCGCCAATAATTATTATCAGCAGTGAGCCTTTTATAAGTTTACGAATCATTAATTTTTGCATGATCTTCTTCCCCCGGCAGGGCCCTGCGCCTCATTTACAGCATAATCCTAGAAAAAAAGTCCATCATTCTGCAATAATCGCGCTAGATCGTTGCCAATGTTGTGGCCAGAGCGCCGAAAAGAGTTTTGACTTTAAGATACATGAGGATCTATGATAAATGACTATTTTCAAAAAATATTGCTGTGCTGATACCCGTTTGATATCATAAAAATAATCTGTTTTTCCTCATCACAAAGGGAGCATTGTTTCATGCTCAGAAAGAAATTTGGCGATATTCTTGTTGATCTTAAGGTTATTACACCTCAGCAGCTGGCTGCAGCATTACAAGTACAGCAACCGTCGGGCAAACTTATTGGGCAGGTTTTGCTTGAGCAGGGACTGGTGACCAAGAATGACATTGCGCGTGCACTTGCCAAGCAAGTTGGTGTTACCTTTATTGAAAAAATTACCGAACAAATGATAGATCCAGCTCTCTTGGGCAAAGTTCCACTCAAATTTTTACGACAGCATTGTGTTATCCCTCTTATGTACGAGGGGCAGAAAACAATTGTGACCCAAAATCCACGTGACCTTCAACCGCTTGATGATCTTTCGCTTTTGATGGCGGGTGAAGTGCTCTATGCCGTTGCAACCGACGATATTATTTATGATGCCATCAACCGATATTATCCACTTGAAACGAGCAAAGAAATGATGGAGGAGCTCAAGGAAGGTGGCGAGGTTGAAGAACTTGAGTTTGGCACTGCTCCCATTGAAGAAAAAGACATTATGGAGATGGCCAACGATGCTCCTATTGTTAAGTTGGTTAACCATCTTTTGGTGCAAGCAATCAAAGAGGGCGCTTCAGATATTCATATTGAACCTTTTGAGCGTGAATTGCGTGTTCGTTTTCGTATTGATGGCAATATGTACTTAAGAGTTACTCCTCCTAAGCGCTATCAAAGTGCCATTGTTTCGCGTATAAAAATTATGGCGAATCTGAACATTGCCGAAAAAAGATTACCGCAAGATGGCCGTATTCAAATTAAGATTGCCGACCGTCCAATTGATATTCGTGTCTCGACATTACCATCAAGCTTTGGTGAATGCGTGACGATGCGTTTGTTTGACAAAACAAAAGGTATTCTTGAGATTGAAAACCTCAATTTGAGTGAGGCTGATTACAAAATTTTGACGCGCATTATAACGCGGCCTAATGGCATTATTCTGGTGAGCGGTCCAACTGGTTCGGGTAAAACGACGTCGCTTTATGCAATTTTGAATCGCCTTAATCAACCTGACGTGACGATTATTACGGTTGAAGATCCGGTCGAATA
This sequence comes from Candidatus Babeliales bacterium, assembly GCA_041652535.1. Classification (GTDB taxonomy): domain Bacteria; phylum Babelota; class Babeliae; order Babelales; family RVW-14; genus UASB124. Next base: position 6,348 of record JBAZHB010000009.1, on the reverse strand, counting down.
TACGGTACACGGCATTAATCAAGTGCAGGTCAATGAAAAAGCTGGACTAACCTTCTCAACCGTTTTACGCGCTATTTTGCGTCAAGATCCAGACATCATACTTATCGGTGAAATACGTGATACTGAAACAGCACAAATAGCCGCACAAGCATCGCTGACTGGTCACTTGGTACTCAGTACTATTCATACCAGTAGCGCACCAACAACGGTGACACGTCTTTTGGATATGGGCGTTGAGCCATATCTTATCGCCTCATCTTTGATTTGTGTCATATCTCAGCGCTTGGTAAGAAAGTTATGTGATGCCTGTAAAGAAAAATATACGCCTGATGCAGAAATGATTAGGCGGCTAGGTTTAAGCGTTGAAGATGCAAAAAAGATCACCTTTTATCGTGCTAAAGGGTGCGATGAGTGTCTCAAGATGGGATATAAAGGTCGACTGGCAATTTTTGAAATTATGGAAGTTGACGAACAAGTTGCAAAGCTTATTGTACAACGTGCTGATGCAACAGTAATCAGACGTAAAGCACTTGAGCAGGGAATGAAAATGTTGAGCTCTGATGGAATTCGTCAAATCAAGGCTGGAACTACAACGATTGAAGAAGTTCTTACCGTCGCATATGCAGAAGAACCGCTTGAAATAGAAGTTGTGTGACGTACGGATTTCATGAGCTTTTTTAAAAGAATGCTTGTCACCGGTCTGATGGTCTTGTCCGTGCTGATCAAAAATGCATCTGGCATGGAAGATGGCACTGCGGAGAAAAAACAATTATCTTACGCCCGGTTGCATTCTCTTGGAAAAGATCTTAAAGAAATTAATGAAGAACTGTATCAACGGCTTGTGGCAAATGAAATCGATCATGATGGAGTTTGGGTTCTTATAGCCTCCTGTTATCAAAAATACTATGGAACAAATCCGGATAATAACCGTCAGGATCTGGCATTATGGACTTTGCAGATGGCGGTGTATTATCGTTTACCCTTAATTATGAGATTGATACTAATGCTTCCTGATGCCCAAATGCTTCCGGTTGAGGTGATAAAAAATCTTCTTTATCTCATGGCGAGTTCTAAAAATCAGATTTTTCCTCGTAGCCTTAAAATTCATTTTTTTTATCAACTTATGCGACTTCCTCAAATTAAAAAAATTACATCAGGTGAAACAGCTGAGATTATAAAAAAACTTCTTGATGAAAAAACAGTCACGATAGATGTACTGCACGCCATTCTCTCTTATTTGCCAAATCTCTTTACTCCCGCATCATAAGCGTATTACAGTCAGCACCGTATATTTTCTGAAATTTCCGTGGCCAAGGGGGAGGGAAAGGCGACTATGCCATTCTGGCTGCATGAATCTCGTGCCACATTGTTATTCAAAGGGATGCCGCAGGGCTACAAACTATCCTTCACGTTTATTTTCTCTTTTCTCCCCCTTTTTATTTGGCTAGGACTATGGTACATCCCCAAACGACATAAGCTTTATGCACTTGAATCTAAGAAAGTAGCTCAAGAAGACCAGATAAAAACATTGCAAAAAAATGTAGTTCGCTATGATGCGGCTCTTTTAAAGTATGATGAATTACACCGTAAGCTTAGTGAGCAAGGATATGCTCTTGTGTCATTACAGGAGGTTGTTGATGCGGTACTTGCGTGCATGTACCAAACTGCTGTTACTTGTCGAGATATTCAACAAAGCGATCATGCCGTTAAAGAATTTTTTACCGAATATCGTTTTATAGCTGAAGGCAAAGGCGCTTTCGGTAATATTTTGGCATTTATTGAAAATCTTCAGCGATTTCCGGTCCCTTTGGTATGCGAATCTATAACCCTTGAGGAAGCAAAAAATCAGTTGGTGTGGTGTCGGTTATTGTTGCGTGTTGATTTAGAGCATGATCCTAATGGTCAATCATTTGTTATTCCTACCTTTCAAGTAGCATCCCATTATGTATCGATGCGTAATCCTTTTGTTATGCAGACAGATGATAAACGTCAACATCACCATAATAATATTGTGCTCGAGGGAATTGTATCGTCAGGTAATGGCACCCCTGCAGCACTTATAGCATATGGACAAGAACGCGATATTGTTACTCAAGGTGATGCTTTTCATGGCTATCGATTAATTGCTATCGACAATAATTCTGTTGTGGTAGCGAGGGGAAAACTAACCAAAAAGCTAATAATTGAATAAAAAGGGATGGGAATGAGACGTGCTATTCAATATATTATGATTTGTTGGAGCGCTCTTTTTTTTGTAAGTGGTCTGCGTCCTGATGCAGCGGTAATCCCAACCCCACAAGATTATGATCTTTCACAAGTTCCGCCTACTAATCTTGATCTCTTTAAAAAAGACCTAGAAAAACGTGATACCGAAACGCTTGATGCATTTAAACATGTTGTGCAAGATTCCTTGCACCATCATCATGGGAAAAAAGCGAAAAAAGATGCTGCCAATAAAGTTCCGCAGAAGGCTCTTAAAACGGCACTAGCGTCAATGCTTATGCAACAGAATGCTGCGGCGCAGGGAATTATTGATATTGTCCAAAAACAGTTGGAAGCACCCGAGCTTCAAGAAAAAATGATATCACTGCATCTCAAGCCAATGCCGGTCAAAGAGGCTCTTGCGCTGATGAGCAAAAGCGCAGGTGTACAACTGGTAATAGATGCCGATATTTCAGGCACTATTCAAGAATTGCGGTTGGATAATGTACCGCTTGCAGCCGCGCTTAACAGCATTCTGGGAAGCAATGAACCTCGTCTAGCATTATTAAAAGATTTTGGGGTTTGGCGTGTTATGAAGATGCAAACAGCGCGCGAACTTTTTTCAAGTATTGCTTCGCGTGAGCGTGAAAGGGATTTTGCAACATTAACTAAATCATTGATGTATGTGAAATGGAATGATGCGCTCAAGACGCGTATTGAAAAGTTATGGCAAGGTATAACGCAGGCAAGTACGGATAAACAGAACAAGTATCTTGTGCTTGATGATGTGAACCGTAAAGTATTTTGCAAAGCGCATAAAGATCAGATTGAAGAGTTTTCACATGCGCTTGACGAGATGGATATCAAACTCCCTCAAATACGTATTGATGCACGTGTCGTGCGTACAACCAAAGATTTTGAAGATGTTCTTGGTATTAACTGGTCGGGTGTTTATAACCGACGTGAAAGCGTTAAACGTTTTAATTTTGTTGGTCTTGGTCCCTATGAAAATGAAAAAGGAAATGGAAATCCAACTGACAAAAACACGCCATATGATGAAATTACCGGTTGGGCACTCAATTTAGTGCCCAGTGCCGTAAAATCAACGCTTTCAACGGTGCCATTTATTTTTGGTAATAATGATATGAACACCAAACGTTTGAATATGTCTCTTAATGCCGCTGAATATCGTAATGATGTGAAAACCATTCTTAAACCATCATTATTGGTATGCAATGAAGAATCTGCCGAAATTCTGATTGGAGAATCAATGCCTCATTCAGTGCGTCTTGATGAGGTAGTTGAAAGTAAACCAACTAATATTACGACGGTTAACTACAAAGATATCGGCATTATTCTTAAGGTTAAGCCGGTAGTGGCTCCCGATCATGGCTCGGTACTGCTTGAGATTTTTGTTGAAAACTCATATGTAGCAGATCTTAAAGTTAAGCGAGAGCAGGGGAGCAGAGAATCTGAATTCAATTATACGGTGCGAACATCACGTTCGGTTAATCGTGTGCTTTTACGGAGCGGTCAAACGACATTAATTGGCGGGCTCATCATAGAATCTAAAGCAAAAGATACAAATGGTATTCCGTATCTCAAAGATATTCCCGTGCTGGGATGGTTATTTAAAGCCTCACGCCACCAAACTGCTGATGAACAACTTTTGATTTTTATAACACCAACATTGGTTGATGCATGAGGCTTTAAACGACAACAATTTTAAAATTAATGAGCGTGACGTTTTAATAATCCTTTGACAGGCGAGTTAACGGGTGCAAGTTCAAATGCTGTTTTGCCTTCATTATTTTTCAAAGTAGTATCGGCATCGTTATTGATCAAATAGTTGACGCTCGCATAGTCGTTATTTTCTGCGGCATACATAAGAGCTGTGTAGCCTTTATTATTTTGCAAAGTAGTATCCGCGCCGTTATCGATCAAGTAATTGACGCTCGCGTAGTCGCCATTTTCTGCGGCATACATAAGAGCTGTATAGCCTTCATTATTTTGAATATTAATGCCATTATCGAGAAAAGGGTTAATACAAAAATTTAAGATTTCTATTGGGCTTTCTCGCCATTCTTGTTCTGCAATCTGTAATGCCTTTGGAAAACTGACGTGGTTGGGATTTTCTTTGGGATCAACAAGCGCTTTGACCATGTTAAAAGACTCTGCGGATTTGGTTTTTACGGCGAGAATTAAGGCAGTATTACCGTCATTGTCTTGTAGGAGCAAATCAGCGTTGTTTTGTCTAAGAAGAGTGATGACGTTAATGTGATTAAGTCGAACAGCCAACATTAGTGGCGTCTTATTGTTGCCAAACCAATCGGCAACTGGGAGCAAGATTTTATGTTGCGGATTTTCTTGGTCTGCTGGATTATAAAAGCTGTTAACATCAGCGCCAGAATTAAGAAACATTTGTATGCGATCTAATATGTGTCGTCTGACGGGAATTTCAGTGACAAGTGTATGAAGACAATAATTAAGTATTATTTGTTGTGCATCAGGATAATTTATGCTTGTTGTCAATGAAAGCCAGTAGGCTGCACTTTGTATTTTATGTCCTAAATTAGCAGAATTAAAATTATCTGGGTGGCCAGAGAGACGCATGTTGATAATTTCTATGCTAGCCTGTAAATCAAATCGGGCCCTCATAAGAACTTCTTCTGAGCTTGGCATATCTACATCCTGGCTCATTCCAAATACATAATCGTTCTGGAGTGCCATGCTACTGCAGAGTGCTAGTGTAGTAAGTGATAAACGAATAAAACGTTTCATAATAATAATATCCTTTATGTAAAAAAAGATTAATAAAATATTGACTAACAGACAGTTTTATTAATAACCAAAAGCTTAACAAATTAGGATTTATAGTCAAATAGAAAATTTTATTTGAGCGGAAAGCTGTGATTTTGCTAAAATTATGTTATTTTTCACTCGAAAAGCGTCTAAAAAATCATAAAATATGTGACTATTTTTTATAGAGCTTCCCGAAGCATTTTCTTAATGTCGTCTCTAGTTGTAAGGTTATAAGCGCTATACTCACTTTTATTCTTAAACCCAGCATCTGCGCCATTTTTAAGAAGATATCCAACCATGGGAAAATGATTGTTGCCTGCAGCATACATAAGTGCATTATTACCAAGATAATTTTGATGATTGATGTATGCGGCTAGGTAGGGGACATATTGCCGTGCATTGGATGGTAAAAATGGTGCGATGCAATGGTTAATAACATCAAGCGGGCAGACTTGCCACTCATCAGCTGTCTGTTTTAAGGCGTCAGAACAGGAAAGGAGTCCACATTTTTTTGCTTGTTGGTGGATATTGTTTTCAAGTGCTTGGATAAGTAATTCTACAACTTCAAATTTCTTTTTTTGGGCGGCCATGATTAATGCGGTGTTTCCATCACTATCAAGAGCCATGATGTCTGCTCCATAGAGCAAAAGGAGCCCAATCACCGGAGCTGGGCGATTTTCAGTAGCGAGTAATAATGGATTTGTTTTTTTGATTCTGTTATCAACACAATATGTATACATTTGATTAACGTTGGCTCCAAACTTAAGAAGCCTTTCTATGGCGTGATAGGTGTAGAAGTTTCTAGGGTCAAAAAGACTTGCTATAAGGCATATGTTAATAAATTCCGGTTTTGTTATTCCATCGGCACCAGAAATTTTATCACATAGAGTATCAATTTTTTTGTAATCGCGATCTGAGCATTCTTCTTTATTGAGTAAGATCATCAATTGTTGTTGGGCTAGCTGATATGAAATATTGTTATTAATGTAATCATAGGGAAGCATGCCAAAGAGTCTACTAGTATCGGCTATCATAAGGTTACAAAAAATAAAACTTGCGATTATATACGGTCTAAAAACATGCTTCATTGAAAAGTTCCTTATGTTTTATAAAAATGTTTTATAAAAATTGGAGCGTAAAAATAACATCTCTATCAGAAAAATCCAGTATTTTCTTAAGCACGTAATTCCATCTGTTTTTTGAGTGCTTCGGAGGTAGCAAAGAACTCTTGAGGTGTCATAAGCTTAAGAAAACAAAATCCATGTGAAGCACGTATGCTGGTATTTTTGTTTTGCATGAAAAAATTATTACCTAAGCATGTTTTAAGATTTATGTATTGTTCGG
>JBAZHB010000008.1:2857-32457 GCA_041652535.1 Candidatus Babeliales bacterium | reverse complement strand
TATCTCTTGCCACAATTCTGGATGCTGCAAACAATGTTCGGCAACTAGTCTATTAAAATTATGGCTTGTTTTAGAGGCGCTAACGGCACCCAGAAGGCGGTACGGCAGAAGCCCAAGATCGCCAATAAGATCAAGAACTTTATGACGAACACATTCATCCGGAAATCGCGTATCATTAAGCAATTCTTGGCCAATAACAATGGTATTACTCAGCGATGAACCCTGTGCCAACTTATGCTGACGTAATAGTGGAAGTTGCTCCAAATAGCCAAAGGTTCGGGCGGGGGCAATTTTATCAATAAAGAATTCTGGCAAAACTTCAGCAGAAAACGTTGTGCCGCCAGCAAGAGGATGAGTGAAATCGGCAGTGTATGAGATAGAAAATGAGTTCATTGGCTGTTCATCCTTCGATACATTTTGCTGCGCAAAACACTCAGGACGAACGGATTTAGCACTATCAACAGGAGAAAAATCCCGTTTGCCCTGAGTGAATTCGCAAAGCGAATTTGTATCGAAGGGCGCAAACGGTTCAATCTCAATCACTCTTCCCTTTTCATCAGCAAAACGTAATTTTTCTTTTGGCGTCAGATATTTCCGCGGAGTACCCTGCTCCTGCAACCCCGCATCAAGAATACCTTGAACGAATGGCAGAGCACTCCCATCAAGAATCGGAACCTCATTACCCCGCATTTCAACCACAACATTATCAACATCAAGCATGCGCAGCGTTGCCATAAGGTGCTCAATGGTCGTTACATACCATCCATTGATCTTAATGACTGTAGCATGTGGTGCGACTTCGGGAATAACCGTACCTACACGAAACCGTTGCTCAGGATTCGATGCATTACAAAATAAAATGCCAGTATTCTCAGGGGCAGGAATTAACGTAAGAACGGAGGAAAGCCCCGAATGAACACCAAGGCCAGAAAATTTAACACGTTGCTTTAAGGTTTGTTGTCGTAGCATGATTTATCTCTTTATGCCGTAAAAAAAATAGGGAGCAGAAAATCTGCTCCCTATAATTATAATTTCATCATGTAGCTTTTATTCTTCGCCGAAACCTTTGAGCTGGGCAGCATGTGGGTGTTTGTCACCAACATAGATTCTAAGTTTCTTCAGGATTGCGCGATTAAGCTTGTTTTTAGGCAGCATGCCACGAACACCAAGCATGATCAGCTTACGAGGATCTTTTGCGAAAAGATCGCGGGCAGCAATTTCTTTCAAACCGCTACGATAGCCAGAGAACGATGCGTATTTTTTATCGGTCCATTTTTTACCGGTCAAACGAATTTTGTCGCAGTTAGTAACGACAACATAATCGCCTGCATCGGTATGTTGGGTATAAACTGCTTTATGCTTACCACGCAATAGCGTAGCAACGTGCGTACACAAACGGCCGAGAACTTTATCAGAAGCATCAACTACATGCCAGCGAGGTTTGCGTGCCTCTTTAGCGAGAAAAAACGTTTTATTCATGTCCATGTTTTTTACCCAAACAACTTATAATGGTTGGTTTCTTAACGAGAAAATCCACTCAATTTTACGGGAAAAAGCTTACTTGGTCAAACAGAAATTCGTCTAACGCCATAGCCCAACAACTTTATGATATAACGCGGTTAGCTTACTGCCAAAAAGCGTCACTATATCACGATACGTCAAAAATACAAAAAGCCCCATCAGCAAAAGCCATGAAACCATGCTAATGCCATTTTTAATCGACAATGGAATCTGACGTCTTAAAATTGCTTCTACCGAAATAAAGGCTATTTGCCCGCCATCAAGTACCGGCAATGGCAAAATATTGAGCATAGCCAAATTTATACTGATAAAAGCCAAGAATAATAACAAAGCGCTCAACCCATGCTGCGCAGCGCCAGAAATCATCGACATAATCATGACCGGTCCGCCAGCGCCTTCAAGTGTCCGATGCGCAAAGAGATATTTGATACCATAAAGGACCATTCCTGCCATCTTAAACGTCTCGCTCGCCCCTGCAGCTATGGCACTAAAAAAAGGCAACCGAGGCAGTGGCGTTGCAAGTTCTGCGCCCAAAACGCCAATGGCTTTTCCATCCTCTTCGCGAGATCCCAACGTAAAGGTACGTACGATAACATCACCTCCACGACGTATAAGCATGCGGACACTCCCATTAGGGGTGCTACGAATCTCATGCAAAAGAACCTCGCGTGCATCTCTCAGGACCTGACCGGCATCATCCGCCAATGCCCTATCATTAATGTTGATAATCGCATCTCCAGTTTTTATATCGGCAAGTTCGGCTGCAGAATCTTTAACTACATTGCCGACAATAACTGCTTGCGGCCCAGAAGATCCGACCATAAAAAGAGAAGCTAACACCACAATGGCAAAAATCAGATTAAAGATAATACCGCCGCTCATCACCAAGACTTTTTGCCAGTAAGGCTTACTTTCAAATGATTCTGGGCCTACTGCCGAAGCAAATTCTTGAGCCCCCTGCCCAACTTCTGCATGACCGGCAATTTCAACATAACCGCCAAGGGGGATAGCGGCTAATCGAAAATTTGTCGTACCTATTTTCTTGCGAAATATTTCCGGCCCAAAACCAATAGAAAATGTAGGGGTATGAACGCCGAAAAGCTTACAAAATACAAAATGGCCGCATTCATGGATGGTAATTAAAATCCCAATACCCAAAACAGCCCATAATAAAGGAAGCATTTTGATGCTAAAAAAACCGAATATTGCATGAATCGACATAAAAACCTCATCTTTTACTTAACCTTTTTCAACACTTACATGAACTTACTTTTTATAAGGAAAGTATGACAGAAGATATCAGGAGTTACTATTTTTGCGAGTTTTCAGTTTTTATATTTTTCTATTTGACAATTTAATGCCTTAGGCAATACTTACAACAGTACAAGACGATTATCTAAAATGTAATGGAGGATTTTATGAAGAAAACAGCGTTTTTACTCAGTTCTTTCATCATAATAGCGTCTTTTTGGGGCTTAAATGCTCAAAAAGTACGCTTTTTCAAGCTGGGATCGCATGTAATGAACTTGCAACAAGCCCAAGCTCTTATTGCTCAAAGCGATCCACAATTGATTGCTCTTTTTAAACAAAGAGCCCCTCAAAAACCCACCCAAAACGCCCCCAGCGAAAAAACAAAGAATACACAACAACGCCCCTGGCGCGTTTAGTCTAAAGTACCTACGCTATTAATCTCAAGGCGACAAAAAATTGTCGCCTTTTCCATTTTCATCAACCAATCACCATATCCGCACAATAATTTGCAACGTGCGTAAAAAACTATAGCTTTATTTTTTACTTGAAAAAATTGCGAAAAAAGATACAATTGGAGCAGTTGTCCGCGTAAAACCGCGAAACTTCGTTAAAGTTTCCGGGTCAAAAAAACCCCACGGGGCCAGTGGTTTTTACCGACAAAAAAGTTTAAGTAATTCACAAGTAAGGTTAGGATTTTAGCGTATGCCAACAATAAACCAGCTCGTGCGCTTTGGTCGTGAAAAGCGAAAATACCGCACCAAATCTCCTGCGTTGAGTGCATCGCCACAACGACGTGGTACATGTATTCGTGTTTCAACCATGACACCAAAAAAACCAAACTCAGCTTTGCGTAAAATTGCACGTGTTAAGTTGACAACAGGCAAAGAAATCACCGCTTATATTCCTGGTGAAGGCCACAACCTGCAGGAGCACTCAATCGTGCTGGTACGAGGTGGAAGAGTAAAAGACCTTCCTGGCGTACGTTATCACATCGTTCGCGGCACGTTGGACTGTGCTGGTGTAGAAGGAAGAATGCAAAGCCGTTCATTGTATGGAGCCAAGCGTAAGAAAGGTGAAAAATAATGCCACGTCGTAAAAAAGTTCTTACACGTAGAGACATTGGCGTTGATGCACGCTTTAATTCCTTCGTTGTTCAAAAATTAATTAATATTATTATGGAACGCGGCAAAAAAAATATTGCTCGTTCTATAGTTTATGAAGCGTTTGATATTTTGGCTCAAAAGTGTGGCGGCGATGACAAAAAGGCACTCGCTCTTTTTGACAAAGCATTCGAACAAATTAAGCCTTATGTCGAAGTTAAATCTCGTCGTGTTGGCGGCGGTGTTTACCAAATTCCAACCGAAGTCCGACCAGAACGTCAACTATCCCTTGCCTTCCGTTGGCTTATCGAAGCAGCAGCAGAACGCCCTGACAAAACAATGGGCAAACGTCTTGCTAGCGAGCTTCTTGAAGCTATCGATGGTCATGGTAATGCAATTAAAAAGAAAAATGACGTCCACCGTATGGCAGAAGCAAATCGCGCCTTCTCGCACTATGCATGGTAGGTACAGGGACTGCAATGAGTACACACAAATTAGATCGTTATCGTAATATAGGTATAGCAGCCCACATCGACGCTGGTAAAACAACGCTTACCGAGCGTATTTTGTTTTACACCGGTGTTTCACACAAAATTGGTGAAGTCCATGAAGGTGAAGCCGTTATGGACTGGATGGAACAAGAACGCGAACGCGGCATTACTATTACCGCTGCGGCAACTACTTGTAAATGGCAAGATCATCAAATCAACATTATTGACACCCCAGGACACGTCGACTTTACCATCGAAGTAGAACGTTCGATGCGTGTTCTTGATGGCGCTGTAGCAGTTTTTGCTGGTGTTGAAGGTGTTGAACCTCAATCAGAAACCGTCTGGCGTCAGGCTGATCGTTATAACGTTCCTCGTCTTGCATTTGTTAATAAGCTCGATCGTATCGGCGCTGATTACTTTGCAGTCGTCAGAGAAATCGATGAAAAATTGCACGGCAACGCACTTGCTATGCAAATTCCTGTTGGCGAATCCGAAAACTTCCGCGCCATCATTGACGTTTTGTCCAAAAAGATGATCACGTTTGATGAAGAATCACAAGGCGCTAAAATTGTAGTGCACGAAGTCCCTGCTGAGTATCAAGAAAAACTTGAAAAACTTTACATAAAGATTGTTGAACGCGCATGTGACTTTGACGATGCAATGGCAGAGAGATACCTTGACGGTAAAGAAATAGCCGTCGCTGAAATTAAAGCAGCTCTTCGTAAAGGTGTTATTCAACAGAAAGTAACTCCTGTTTTTGGTGGAACAGCCTTCAAAAATAAAGGCGTTCAATTGTTACTTGATGGCGTTGTCGATTATATGCCATCGCCCCTTGATATCCCACCGATCAAAGGTATTGATCCTGACACCAAAGCAGAAGTTTCTCGTTCAGCAGATCCAGACGCTCCATTTAGCGCGTTGGCATTCAAAATTATGATGGATCCTTTCGTTGGTTCATTAACCTTCGTGCGCGTTTATTCAGGACAATTAAGTGCTGGCTCTTACGTTTTTAACGTTTCCAAAGGGAAAAAAGAACGCGTTAGCCGCTTGCTTAAAATGCATGCCAATAAACGTGAAGAAATTGATTCAGTATCAGCTGGTGATATCGCCGCAGTCGTTGGCATCAAAGAGGTCATGACGGGTGATACGCTTGCAGACGAAGAAAATCCAATCATTCTTGAATCAATCACAACACCAGATCCTGTTATGCATATTGCAATTGAGCCTAAAGGCAAAGCTGACTACGAAAAAATGGTCAACTCGCTTCGTAGACTTATGCAAGAAGATCCATCATTTAGATTTAGCTACAATGCAGATACCGGCCAAACAATTATTTCTGGTATGGGTGAGCTTCACCTTGAAATTATTGTCGACCGTCTTCTTCGTGAATACAAAGTCGAATCAAACGTCGGCAAAGCACAAGTTGCTTATAAAGAAACTATTCAGCGCGCAACAGAAGCTGAAGGTAAATTCATTCGTCAATCAGGCGGACATGGTCAGTATGGTCACGTTTGGCTCAAAGTTGAACCGCTTGAACGCGGCAAGGGCTTTGAATTTGACAATGAAATTTCCGGCGGAACAATTCCTCGTGAATTTATTCCCGGCATTGAAAAAGGCGTTGAAGAAGCGCTTACATCTGGCGTGCTTGCCGGATATCCGGTTGTCGATTTGAAAGCAACTGTTTTTGACGGTTCCTTTCATGATGTAGACTCATCCGAATTAGCATTTAAGATCGCCGCATCTATTGCGTTCAAGGAAGCAGTTATGAAAGCAAGTCCTGTTATCCTTGAGCCCATTATGAAAGTTGAAGTATTAACGCCTGAAGAAAACATGGGCGACGTCATGGGAGACCTGAACTCACGACGTGGAAGAATCATGGGAATGGAAAGTCGTAAAGGCGTTCAAGTTATTACGGCTGAAGTTCCTTTGGCGGAAATGTTTGGTTACTCGACAGAACTCCGCTCATTGACCAAGGGACGCGCAAACTACTCCATGCAATTTGAGATATATCGCGAAGTCCCCAAAAACGTTCAGGATTCAATTGTTGGTAAAAAATAACTGTCATATCATCACTAGATAGAAGGATCGAGCAATGGCTAAGGGCGTATTTGAACGCAAGAAACCGCACATAAACGTTGGCACTATCGGCCACGTTGACCATGGTAAGACCACCTTGACAGCTGCTATTACCAAAGTTTTAGCAGAACAAGGCATGGCCGAATTTAAAGCCTATGATCAAATTGATAAAGCTCCAGAAGAAAAAGCACGTGGTATTACCATTAACGCAACCCACGTTGAATATGAAACCAAAAATCGTCACTATGCACACGTTGACTGCCCTGGTCACGCTGACTATGTAAAAAACATGATCACCGGTGCAGCACAAATGGACGGTGCGATTCTTGTCGTATCTGCACCAGATGGTGCTATGCCACAAACACGTGAGCATATCCTTTTGGCCCGTCAGGTCGGTGTTCCTGCTGTTGTCGTCTACCTCAACAAAGTTGATATGGTCGACGATCCAAGCATGATCGACTTGGTCGAAGAAGAAATTCGTGAACTTTTAACCAAAAATAACTTTCCAGGCGATAAAACACCTATCGTTCGCGGTTCAGCACTCAAGGCACTTGAAGGCGATAAGAGCGAATTGGGCGTTCCTTCAATTCTTAAGTTGATGGAAGCTGTTGACAGTTTTATTCCTACCCCAAAACGCGATATCGAAAAGCCTCTTTTGCTTCCTATTGAAGACGTTTTCTCAATTTCTGGTCGTGGCACTGTTGTTACGGGCCGTATTGAGCGCGGTATTGTTAAAGTCGGTGACGAAGTTGAAATCGTTGGCTTTAAAGACACCGCAAAAACCACCGTCACTGGCGTTGAAATGTTCAATAAAGAACTCAAATCCGGTGAAGCTGGTGATAACGTAGGACTCCTCCTTCGTGGTACCAAGAAAGAAGACGTTGAACGCGGCCAAGTTATCGCGGCAACTGGAACAATTACCCCTCATAAGAAATTCAAGGCACAAATCTTGGTTCTTAAGAAAGAAGAAGGCGGCCGTCATAGCCCATTCTTTACCGGCTATCGACCACAATTCTACTTTAGAACAACTGACGTTACCGGTACCGTTGCACTTCCAGCAGGACGTGAAATGGTTATGCCAGGTGATGATGTTGAAGTAACGGTTGAACTCGTCAGCAAAATTGCTATGGACGAGGGCATGAAGTTTGCAGTTCGTGAAGGCGGCAGAACCATTGGTGCTGGCGTTGTTTCAAAGATTATTGAATAAGGTTGAGCACGAATTATGAAAAAGCAACGTATACGTCTTACGCTCAAATCCTATGATCATCGTCTTTTGGACAATGCAGTCCGACAGATTGTTATGGCAGTAAAAAGAACAGGTTCCCAAGTTGTGGGACCTGTTCCGCTCCCTAACAAAAAGCGCATTTTTACCGTTCTACGCTCTCCCCACATCGATAAAAAATCACGCGAACAGTTCGAAATCATTACGCACAAACGTATCCTTGACATTGTTTCTCCTGCAGAGCAAACCATGGATGCCTTGATGAAGCTGAATATTTCTGCTGGTGTCGATGTTGAAATCAAATAGTGATGATTAGGATGAAACAACCATGTTGAACAAAGTACTCGGAACTAAAATTGGCATGACCCAATTGTTTGATAAAAACGGCGATGTTGTTCCAGTAACGGTCGTTGATGTCAACCACTGGTTTGTCACACAGATTAAAACGTCTGAAAAAGACGGTTATAATTCGCTACAACTCGGTTTGTTGCGGGCAAGATACAGAGGGCAAGAGTTTTCGCCACTCTGGCTCAAGGCAAAAAAAGATTTCTTTTTACATATCAAGGAAGTCAATGTTGCTGAGAAACCAAGCGTTGAGCTTGGACAACCAGTCAACATATCGCATATGTCATCAGTAAAAGAAGGCGATATTGTTGCTGTTGTGGGAACTTCAAAAGGACGTGGCTTTCAGGGTGTTGTAAAACGCTGGGGGTTTGCTGGTGGTCCGGCTGCTCACGGCTCGAAATTTCACCGCCGACCAGGAACAGGCGGCTGCCTTCGAACACAAGGTGAAGTTATTAAAGGTAAGCGTTTTCCAGGACATCTGGGCGCCGAACAGGTAACAGTCGAGGGTCTTCGCGTTGTACGCATTGATCCAGAAAAGGGTTGCATTTTTATTAAGGGTGCAATTCCTGGCAAAAAAGACGCCCTGGTGGCGATCAAGAAATAAGGGTCAGGTTTATGATTGCTATTCCAACATACAACAAAAACGGTAAGACACCTGACACAGTGCAACTTGCGGCAAAGCTTGATCGTAAAGACGTAAGCCCAGCCACCTTTGCCTGTGCAATTCGTAGTCTTTTCCAAAATTGGCGCCAAGGTACCGTCAGTTGCAAAACTCGCGGAGAGCTCGCTTTTTCAAACAAAAAGCCATGGCGTCAAAAAGGCACTGGTCGTGCGCGCGTCAGCTCTATTCGTTCACCTTTGTGGCGTAAAGGTGGCGTTATTTTTGGACCACAACCACGCGTTCGTTCAATTGAAATTAACACCAAGCAAAAACGGCTTGTATTTAACAACTTATTCTTCGGCATGCTCGATAAAGGTGCTGTACAGTGCTTGGATTTAGAAATGCCAACAGGAAAACCATCTACACAAGAAGCACACAAGGCACTTGCAGCAATGGGTTTGAGCGGGAAAAAGCTTGTTCTTTTCTTGCCTTTTGGTGATGAAGCAACATATGCTTCATTCCGTAATATTCCCCATGTGCACATTGTGTTGTTCGATCAACCCAATGCAGTTCAGCTGAGCGATGCTCGTTGTTGGATATTTCTCAAAAAAGATACCGATCTTTTTAACACAATGGTTGCACAATGGAATTAAGTATTTATGACATCATCAAACGTCCAGCCCTGACGGATAAAAGTATTAATCTTTATAAAAAATTGGGCCAATACACATTCGAAGTTCATTTGGATGCCAACAAAGGCACCATCCGCAACGCTATTGAAAAATTGTGGGCGGTCAAAGTTGATAAAGTACGCCTTATTCGCATCAAAGGTAAAACCAAGTCCTTTAATCGCAAAGAATTTGAGCAACCTTCGCGCAAAAAAGCCATTGTTACCCTGAAAAAAGGTTACAAAATCGAAATTCCAGGCACCTTTGAATCAATGGCAAAAGAACAACCCGTAAAGACTGAGGCGGAGGGAAGCTAATATGCCGATCGTAACTAGAAAACCACGTAACTCTTCGCTCCGTTTTCAACAGTATATTGTTGATAAGGAGCTTTCAAAAAAAGCACCTGAAAAAAGTTTGCTTTTATCTTTTAAACGCAGCGGTGGTCGTAATGCCTATGGCAGAATTACAACACGTCATCGTGGCGGCGGTGCAAAAAAGCTTTATCGCATCGTTGATTTTAAACGCGAACAACGTAATGTTGCTGGTACGGTAGTAGCATTTGAATATGATCCTAATCGTAACCTTCCTATCGCACTCATCGCTTACAAAAATGGTGCAAAAGCTTACATTTTGAAACCAGAGGGACTTAAAGTTGGTGATACTGTTTTGGCAAGCGAAAAAGCTGAAGCGAAAACAGGCAATTGTCTTCCTCTTCGTGAAATTCCTATCGGATTCTTTGTACACAACGTTGAACTTTATCCTGGTCAAGGTGGCAAGTTTGCTCGCAGTGCAGGATCTTCTGTACAGTTAGTAAACCGTGAAAATAATCTTGCTATTTTAAAAATGCCCTCAGGCGAATTACGAACGGTAAGCGAAGCAAACTGGGCTACAGTCGGGATGCTTTCTAACGCTGATTATCGTAACGTTGTCATTGGCAAAGCAGGGCGTACACGTCGTCTTGGCATTCGTCCAACGGTTCGGGGTATGGCTATGAACCCTATCGATCACCCACACGGTGGTGGTGAAGGTCGTTCCAAATCTGGTTCGCACCCTGTTACGCCATGGGGTAAGGGTTGTAAGGGTACTCGCACCCGACGCAAAAAGAGTTCCGCTATTCTAAAACGAAGAAAATAAGGCAAGGGAATAATACATGTCACGGTCATTAGCTAAAGGCCCTTACGTAGATCCAACCTTGGCGGCAAAAATCGCTAAAGTTAAGTCTTCGGGCAAACGTGAAGCAATTAAAACGTACAAACGCGCCAGCATGATAACACCTGAATTTGTAGGATTAACCATTGCTATTCATGATGGCCGCAAGTTCGCATCTATTTTCATAACTGAAAATATGGTCGGACACAAGCTTGGTGAATTTGCACCTACACGAACATTTAGAGTTCATAGCGGCCAACGTAAGGCTGATAAAGAAGCCGGAGCAGCTCCAAGCGCAGCCCCAGCTGCAACCAGCGCTCCCGCAGCAGCAGCTTCTCCAGCTAAAGGTTAAATCGTACAGTGCCTTTAAAATAAACAAAAATATGAGATTTTGATGTACGAATATGTTGTTTTTGGATATACTTACTTACTAAATCAGGTATGACATGCTAGCAAGAGCGATAAGCAAATTTGTCCGCGTTTCCCCTTACAAACTTCGCCCTTATGCGAATGTCATTCGAGGATACTCGGTTGATAAAGCATATGCATGGTTAAAAACATGCGAAGCAGGAAGACGCGTAGAGCCGCTTATGAAAACACTCGCTTCCGCGTATGCAAACGCGAAGTTTAAGAATCCTGAGATCGATTCTATGGCTAAAGCCATTGTTAAAGAGATTCGTATTGATCAGGGACCGACGGTGAAATATTTCAAACCAGCGGCTATGGGACGTGCAGCGCCACAGCGCAAACGCATGAGCCATATCACGATTGTTGTTGATAAAGTACGGTAATAAAAATTGTGAATAGATTGTAACAGAGGTGCAGTGTGGGACAGAAGGTACACCCTATAGGCTTTAGACTCGGAATCTTTGAAGACTGGCAAGCGCATTGGTTTTCAAAGAAAAAGTACGGTCAGAGCTTTATTGAAGATCTTCAGATTCGTCACTTTTTGAAAAATCGCCTTAATGAGACTGATGTTGCACGTGTGGTTATTGATAAAGCCGTTGACAACATACGCATTATCATTCATTCAGCTCATCCAGGAGCGGTTATTGGTAAAAAAGGCGCAGGCATTGAGCAGATCAAACAAGATCTTTACACATTGCTCAAGAAAAACATTGATGTTTCAGTTCAGGAAGTAAAACATCCTGAAATCAATGCCACACTTGTTGCCAAAGATATTGCTCAACAACTCGAAAAACGCGTGAGTTATAAACGACTCATGAAAAAAGCTGGGTTTGCCGCACTCAAGAGTGGTGCAAAAGGTGTAAAAATTTGCATCGCCGGTCGTATTGGCGGCGCAGAAATTGCACGTACCGAATGGCTACGTCTTGGCTCAACCCCACTACATACCTTGCGTGCAAACATTGATTTTGCTCGAGCAGAAGCTTTAACTACCTATGGGTTAATTGGTATTAAAGTTTGGATTTGCAAGGGCGAGCATTCCTCTCATGCAACTATGGTAAGGGGCTAGACCATGTTAATGCCAAAGAAAACAAAATATCGCAAAATGCAACGTGGCCGTATGTTCGGCATGTCCAAAGGCGCTCGAACTGTATACTTTGGTGATTTTGGACTTATGGCGTTGGAATCGGCATGGGTTAGTGCTCGTCAAATAGAAGCATTACGTGTTGCCGTTAACCGACATCTTAAAAAAGTCGGCAAATCGTATTTGCGCGTGTTTCCTGATAAAGCAGTAAGTAAAAAACCAGCAGAAACACGTATGGGTAAAGGTAAAGGGAATCCTGAGTTCTGGGTTGCAGTCGTTAAAAGAGGACGCATTCTCATCGAACTCGGCAATGGATTAACAAGAACAGAAGCTCAACACATTTTGGAATCAGCAGCACATAAACTGCCTATAAAAACAAGATTTGTTGATAAAGCTGAACTTGCTGCAGAGCAAAAAGCTGCTGTGAGCTAACGTTGGAAGAGCATGATAGCAAAAGAAGATTTGAAAAAAATGGATGCGTCCGCACTCAAGATCGAGGCTGAATCTCTTCGTAAAGAGTTGTTCAACCTCAAACTTGGGCTCCTCACAGGACAAGTTAAAGACACTTCACAGTTTAAAAAAATACGTTGTCAGATTGCTCGCATTTTGACGCTTGCGCAAAAAGAGCAACAACACCATGGCAACGCCAAGAAAAATTAAGCACTAAGGACAAGGTACATGGTAGCGCAGGAAGCTTCGCAAACACACGCCTCATCAAACGGCAAAGTGCTCGTTGGCACAGTTGTCTCAGATAAAATGGCCAAAACGATTGTGGTCAAAGTAACACGCATGTTACAAGATCCGTTTTGGGGTAAAACAATTCGTCGGCATAAAAAGTTTAAAGCTCACGATGAAAATAACGTTGCTAAAATTGGTGACGTTGTTGAAATTAAAGAATGCAGACCTTTGTCAAAAGAAAAACATATGACATTGGTTAAAGTTCTTTCTCATCGCTAATTAATAGGGAACGACATGGTACAAGAACGAGCGATGCTTGAAGTTGCTGACAATTCTGGGGCAAAAAAAGTTATGGTCATTCGTGTATGCGGAAGCACACGTAAGCGTTATGCCCGCATTGGGGACCTTGTAAAAGTTGCGGTAAAAAAAGCAATTCCTGGCTGTACCGCAAAGAAAAGTGACGTTTATGATGCTGTCATCGTTCGCACACGCAAAGAATTTAAGCGTTCAGATGGTAGCTATATTCGTTTTGATGATAATGCTGCCGTTTTATTGGATAAAGAAAAACAACCAATAGGAACACGTATTTTTGGTCCTATTGCACGAGAACTCAAAGCTGGTGGGGTCCATACGAAAATTATTTCGCTTGCCCCGGAAGTATGGTAGGAACGACTATGTTAGCACGTGTGAAAAAGAATGACACCGTAGTGGTGCTTACTGGTAAAGATAGGGGTAAGCAAGGTCTTGTTATTACGGTAAGCCCAAAAGACGATTCTGTTTTGGTCAAAGACGTTTGCGTTGTCACGCGTCATACCAAACCAAAAAGACAAGGTCAAAAAGGTGGGATCGTAAAAGAAGAACGTCCTATTCCTTTGGCCAAAGTCATGCCAATTTGCCCTTCGTGCAAAAAACCATGCCGTACGCGGGTAAAGATGCTTGATACAGAGAAAAAAGTAAGAATTTGTAATCGTTGCGAAGAAGCTTTTTAAATCAGGTTGCGCCTTATGAAATCACGTTTAGAGGAACTTTATAAAACAAAAATACGCTCTGAGCTCAAAGATGAGCTCAAGTTGAAAAACATGATGGAGGTCCCTGCGATTTCCAAGATTGTGGTCAATGTGGGCGTCAAAGAAGCGGTTAGTGACTCAAAAGCAGTTGCCCTTGTCAAAGACATCGTTGACCAAGTTACTGGCCAAGCTTCGACAAAAACACTTGCACGAAAATCAATCGCCACATTTAAGCTCCGCCAGGGAGTTCCAATTGGCGTTATGGTTACGTTACGCCGTACCCAAATGTATCATTTCCTGGATAAGCTTATTAACATTGTGCTTCCCGCTGTCCGTGACTTTCAAGGCGTAAAGCCTACTTTTGACGGCAATGGTAACTACAATCTCGGGTTAAAAGACTGGATGGTGTTCCCTGAAGTCGATTATGACAAAACTGATAAAAGTCGTGGTATGAATATTACCATTCAAACAACGACTTCCAATGATGAACACGCTCGTCTTCTTTTGAAAAAGTTCAACATGCCGTTTCAGGCTCAAAAGCGCTAGACGCGGAGGTTCTCATGGCACGTAAAGCAATGATTGAAAAAAGTAAACGAACTCCAAAGTTTTCCACACGGACACGCAATCGCTGCAAACTCTGTGGAAGAGCTCGTGGATATATGCGTTTCTTTGAAATGTGCAGGATGTGTGTAAGAAAAAATGCGCTGGATGGCCTGCTTCCTGGCGTTCGCAAAGCAAGTTGGTAATTGGAGACAGCTGTATGTCAATCGATACAATCGGTGATTTTCTTACCGCCATGCGCAATGCACTAATGGTTGGTAAACGATCGGTAGCAGTTCCTCATTCAAAAAGTAGAGAAGCTATCGCTCTCGTTCTAAAAAATGAAGGCTTCATTAAAGATTTTAGCGTGGATGCTCTTGATAAACATCATACGCTTACAATCGCATTAAAATACGTTGGGTCTGAGCCGGTTATTCATGAGCTTAATCGCGTCAGCAAACCAAGCCGACGTGTTTACGAAGCAAGCAATGCAATAACTTCCGTAACAGGAGGCTTGGGCGTTTCGATTCTCACCACCAGCCAAGGTGTTATGAGTGATCGACAGGCTAAAAAGTTGGGCATTGGCGGTGAAATAATTTGCCACGTGTGGTAAGGATCAGCTATGTCAAAAATTGGTAAAAAAGCAATTGCATTTACATCCGCCAAAATTCAAGTTCAAGGCAATCGTGTAACAGTTTCAGGAGCTAAGGCTTCATTTGAGCATACGCTTCCCGTAGGAATTGTTGCAAAAGTTGACGGTAAAAACCTTTCCGTCGTTTCTGAAAAAAAAGATCGCCGTGCTCGTATGCTTTGGGGGCTTCATCGTGCACTTCTTGCTAACGCAGTAAAAGGCGTTGAGACAGGATTTGAACAAAAAATTACTATCATTGGGTTAGGTTTTAAAGCACAACAAGCAGGTAAAAAAATAACTTTTACGCTTGGTTTTACCCATAAAATAGAGCTTGAAATACCATCTGAAGTAACAATTGAAATAGACAAAACAGGCCAACAATTGGTCCTTCGTTCGGCAAATAAGTTTGTATTGGGCAACACCGTTGATGCTATTCGCTCACTCAGACCACCTGAACCATACAAAGGAACAGGTATTGTCAAAGAAGGCGAGGTAATTATTCGCAAGGCCGGTAAGACTAAAGCAGCAGCGGCATAGTGAGGGAGCTTCAACGTGAGTTTGTTAAGAAATTTTAAACGAAGAGCACAGCGCAGAGTGTATCGTGTACGTAGCAATCAAGAGCGTGGTGTTCGTCTACGTATTTCTGTTTATCGTAGTCTCAATAATATTTGCGCACAAATTATTGACGATAATAAACACGAAACCGTAGCAAGTTATTCATCACAACAATTAGATAAAACAGCAGGGAAAAAGACCGAAATTGCTAAAAAAGTTGGTCTTGAATTAGGTAAAATAGCAGTAACTAAAAAGCTTGGTCCTGTTTTTTTTGATCGCGGCGGCTACCTTTATCACGGAAGAATTAAAGCGCTTGCCGATGGACTACGCGAAGCTGGGTTGAAATTTTAAATAGCTTTCTGGGAATGTACGATATGGCCGAAGAGAAGAACAAAAAGTCACTGGCTGTTGGAAAACAACAAGAACCAGTTGAAGAGTTTTCAGAGTCCGTTTTGAGCGTCAGACGTGTTGCTAAAGTTATTCGAGGAGGTCGACGCTTCGCCTTCTCCGCTCTTGTTGTCGTTGGCGATAAAAAGGGCAAGGTTGGCATTGCGCTCGGCAAAAGCCGTGATGTCTCAGCAGCAATTTCAAAAGCTTTGCGCAAAGCCCGCAAGCACATGGTGACTGTCCCACTTTATAAGACAACTATTCCTTACACAGTTACCGGTAAGCATTCTGCAAGCAAAGTTATTATTCGTTCAGCTGCAAAAGGTACCGGTGTTATTGCTGGCGGAGCCGTTCGTTCAGTTATGGAAGCAATCGGCGTACGCGATGTTTTATCAAAAGTTATTGGAGCATCAAACTCTCAAAACGTTGTTAAAGCAACCATGAATGCTCTTTCAAAACTTCGCTCAGCACAACAAATTGCTCACCTCAGAGGCAAAACTGTTAAAGAAATCGTAGGAAACAACAATGTTGCAGCTCAATAATCTAAAAAAACTTACTGAACCTCGTAAACGTGTTGGTCGCGGTGGTAAACGTGGCCGATATTCAGGTCGCGGTAAAGAAGGACAAAAAAGCCGTACGGGTTCTACTAGTGAAATTAAAGCCTTTTTTGAAGGCGGACAAATGCCGTTGGTTCGACGCATTCCACGTCGCGGTTTTGTCAATGCACTTGCGTGCAAACCAGCAGTAGTAAATCTTGAAGATCTTGAAAGAAAATTCGCTGCTAACGATACCGTCAACGAACTTTCTTTGCGTGAAAAAGGACTCATCAAGGGTAATAGCGCAGTTCGCGTTAAAATCCTTGGGACAGGATCGCTTACCAAAAAATTAACGGTCAATGTGCATGCCGTAAGTAAAACGGCTACACAGGCTATTGAGAAGGCTGGAGGCGTTGTTCAGTTGTTATAGGAGATAGGCGGTGGTGGTTTTACTCCATAATTTCAAAAACATTTTTCTTGTTTCGGAATTGCGTAAAAAGCTCGCGTTTACACTCGGTATTTTTGCGGTTTTCCGATTTGGAACACATATACCAATTCCAGGTATTGACGTTGTAGCGCTTAATGCATTATTTAGTGGAAAACTTGGTGGAGGTTTTCTGTCGTATCTTGATCTTTTTTCAGGAGGCGCACTTAAAAACTTTGCTATTTTTGCACTCGGAATGTCACCCTACATCAGTGCATCTATTATGATGCAACTTTTGACGATCATGATTCCAAGCCTTGAGGCATTGTCAAAAGAAGGTGAATACGGACGTCGTATCATTAATCGTTATACTCGTTATCTGACCGTGGTTGTCGCGGTAGTACAGTCAATTGGGCTTGCGGTTTATATTGAACGTCAGCCTAATATCGTCTTTACACCAGGATGGGGTTTCAGACTATCGGCTGTTCTTTTTTTGACCTTGGGCGCCCTGTTTGTTATGTGGCTTGGTGAACAAATCAATGGCCACGGAATTGGCAACGGAAGCTCAATGATCATTTTTGCTGGTATCATAGCCCGCTTTCCTGCAGATATGATGCGTGTTTTTGAAGGGGTACGACTTGGACAAACCGATCTTCTTATGGTTGGCTTGCTCGGACTTGTTACCCTTGCCTTCATTTGCTGCATTATCTTTTTGGAACGCGGCGAACGTAAAGTCCCTGTTCAGTACGCCAAACGCGTTATTGGCGGACGTGTATATGGTGGACAAAGTTCATATATACCGCTTAAACTTAATCCTTCTAACGTTGTTCCGGTCATCTTTTCATCTGCTATCTTGCAAATGCCTTTGATGCTCACGGGACTACTAGCTGCCCGTTGGCCTAGCATTAACCAGGTCGTCATGGATTGGTTTAGTCGCGAAGGACTCGTGTTCAACGTTTTGAATGCCGGTTTAATTATCTTCTTTGCGTTCTTTTATACTGCCGTCATTTTTAATCCTGTTGAACTTGCTGATAATATTAGAAAATCTGGTGGTTTTATTCCTGGTATTCGTCCTGGAAAAAAGACCGCTGAATTTTTTGATTATTTGCTCACACGCGTTGGCTTTCCTGGCGCAGTGTACCTTGCATTACTCGCAATCCTCCCTTCATTCCTTGGGAAAGCTATTGCATTTCCAACAATGTTTAGTGGTGTAAGTCTTTTGATCGTTATTGGGGTAGCTCTTGATACATCTGCTCAAATCGAAGCACATTTGATTGAGCGTCGCTACGAAGGATTCCTTGCCTCTGGTAGATTAAAAGGACGCTATATTCGCTAAACACTGATAAACTGACAACTAGAAAATATATTGACAGATTTAAAAATAAAGCAAATTGATATACACGTTTTTGGTACCCACTAAAATGACAGAAATTATACTTAAAAATAAAGTTTCTATCGAAAAAATGCGTCATGCAGGCAAGCTTTTGGCTTCCATATTGGAAGAGGTCAAAGGCATGGTCATACCTGGCCAAAACACGCTTACAATCGACGCATTTGTCGAGAAACGCTTAATTGAAAATGGACTAAAACCGTCGTGTAAGGGATATGCCGGATATCGTTTTGCTACCTGTATATCGCTCAATGATACAATTGTTCACGGCATTCCTTCAAAAGAAGTTATTTTAAAATCTGGCGATTTTGTTAAAATAGACGTCGTTGGCTCTTATAAAGGTTATTGTGCCGATATCGCTCGTTATTTCTTTGTGGGGGAGGCAAACGCAACAGCGTCTCACCTTGCTCTCATTGCGCAACAAGCTCTTGATGGTGCAATAGTCAAAATAGGTCCTGGAATACGGCTCTCTGACATTTCTCATTTTATTCAGCGTCATGTCGAATCGGCAGGATTTAGCGTTATTCGCGATTTCGCAGGGCATGGTATTGGCAAAGCAATGCATGAAGCGCCACAAATTCCTAATTACGGAGCTCCTGGTCATGGACCTGAGTTACGAGAAGGAATGACGCTTGCAATTGAACCAATGATCGCTGAAAAAAATTATCAGCTACGCATTATGAGTGACGGATGGACTGCACGCACACTCGATGGCGGATTAGCCGCACATGTTGAAGATACGGTTGTTGTTACAAAAAACGGAGCAGAGGTTTTGACACGCTTATGAAAAACAAAGAAGACGTTATTGTCATGGACGGCATCGTTGAGAAGGCACTGCCAAATGCGATGTTCAATGTTCGTTTATTAGAGGGCGGGCATGTCATATTGGCTCACGTCTCGGGTAAAATGCGTATGCACTATATTAAGCTGCTTCCCGGTGACAAAGTCGCTGTTGAGCTTTCGCCGTATGATTTGACTAAAGGTAGAATTATTTCACGTTATAAGAATTAAAAGTTGTTACAAGTTAATTGTGAAAGAACAACATGAAGGTAAGAACATCGGTAAAACCAATTTGTGAAGACTGCAAGGTTATTAGACGTAAAGGCGTTGTTCGCATCATTTGCAAAAAAACTCCTAAGCATAAGCAACGTCAAGGTTAAAATTTTAGAAAAACATTTAATGGCACGAGACGAGTGAGGTTGTTAATGGTACGTATAGAGGGTGTTGTATTACCAAACGAAAAACGTATCGAGTATGGTTTGACGTATCTGTTTGGCATTGGATTAACGCGTTCACGCGAAATTCTTAAAGCTACTGGTGTTGATCCTGATGTTCGCGTCAAGGATCTTTCACATCAACAAGTAGCAGCACTTCAACGACAGGTTAGCCAAAACTACAAAGTTGAAGGCGAATTGCGTAAAGAAATAACGGTTGATATTAAGCGTTTACAAGAAATTGGCTGCTATCGCGGACTACGTCATAAAAAATCATTGCCTGTACGTGGACAGCGTACCAAGACAAATGCTCGTACCCGTAAAGGGCCTCGTAAAGCTGCAAATATTATTCCTGTTAAAAAGCCAGTAACTAAGAAGTAATTGCCATAATACACAAGGGTAGAGATGGCCTATAAAAAGAGCAAAAAAAAGCTTCATAAAAATGTCGAAACTGTCGTCGCCAATGTGCGTTCGACGTTCAATAATACATTGGTAAGTATCGCTACAACTGATGGCGATGTGCTTATGCGTACTAGTGCAGGCGCACTAGGTTACACCGGAACGCGTAAGGGAACTCCTTATGCGGCTACGCAGGTTGCCAATAAGTTAGCTAAAGAAATGCTTGCGCTGGGCGTACGCGTTGTCGAAGTTAACTTGCAAGGTCCTGGATCTGGACGCGACTCTGTTGTTCGCGCACTCCAATCATCCGGACTTGGCATTAGCGTTTTGCGCGACGTAACGCCGATCCCTCATAATGGGTGTCGTGCTCCCAAAAAACGTCGTGTGTAAAAATTTACAGGGCTTATACAAGGATTTAAAAGGATCTTATGGCAACGTGCAGTAAATGCAGAATGGCGAGCGAAAAGCTCTATCTCAAGGGGGCAAAGTGCAGATCCCCAAAATGTACACTTGAGAAGCGTACAACAACTCCAGGCCAACATGGCAGACGCGCTGGCTCAAAAAAATTTACCGAATATGGTAAACAGCTTGAAGCAAAACAAAAAGTCAAAGTCATCTTTAACATGCGTGAACGTCAATTCAGACGCTTCTTTGAACTTGCCTCAAAGCTTCCTGGTATCACCGGCGAAACGCTTTTATCGTTGCTTGAGCGTCGTCTTGATAACGTTATTTTCCGTCTCAAGATGGCTATTTCTCGCATTCAAGCACGTCAGATGATTGTGCATGGCCATATTACGGTCAATGGCGTCAAAGTAGACTGTCCTTCTTACCTTGTTAAAGAAGGCGATGTTATTACCTTGACCGCTGCCTCATTGAATAACAAAGAATTTATCGAAAATGTAGTCGACAAACGGCTTGCAACTGCAATCAAAGTTCCTGAGTGGCTCGATTTACAGAAAAAAGATCGTCGTGGGGTAGTTGCGCGTTTGCCACTACGTTCCGACATATCGATCCCAGCAGAAGAACATTTGATTGTTGAATTGTACTCTAAGTAACGGTAGACAAGCCCAGGTGTGATGTTTTAAGAAATGGATGCAGACAATGAATCATAAGCCCTTAATTCTTCCCAAAGTAAGTTGGGATACTAAAGTTAGTTCTACAACCTACGGTGAACTTATTGTTCAGCCACTTGAGCCGGGCTTTGGCATCACGCTGGGCAACGCATTACGCCGTGTGATGCTGTCCGCCGTCGAAGGTTCTGCTGTCACCGCTGTCATCATTAAGGGTGTTAATAACGAATTTTCGATGATTAAAGGCGTTGTTGAAGATACGCTCAGCGTTCTTTTGAACATCAAAGAAACTGTCGTCAAAAATACCACCGGCCTTCCTGGCAAAATGTATTTGAGCAAAAAAGGCGAGGGTCCGGTAACGGTTGGCGATATTAAAACCGATGCACATTTATCGGTTATTAATAAAGATCACGTCATTGCCAATCTTGCTGCTGATGGTGATTTAGAAATTGAATTCTTCGTCGAAACTGGCCGCGGTTATTTACCTGCACAATGGCCTCTTGGACAAGCAATACAACCAGATGGACGCATTTATTTAGACGCTATGTTCTCACCGGTTCGTCGTGTTGAATATCACGTTGAACAGGCTCGTGTTGGTGAACGTTTTGACTGCGATAAGCTTGTTATGCGTATTTTTACTAATGGAGCTGTTGGCCCTCAGGACATCGTTCATTATGGCACATCGGTACTGCGTACACAGCTTGAACATTTCCTTCTTGCTAAAGAAATTCCTTTCAACGAAATTTCCCAGTCCACCGTCGAAGAAATAGAAAAAGAACACAAAACTGATGTCGAAAGCCCAACCAAAGGTCTTCCGGTTGAATTATTTCTTAAACCTATTGATGAACTTGAATTTTCAGTACGCGCACACAACTGTTTGGTTGGTGCTGGTATTAAACGCGTCATCGATTTGGTTAACTTGACCGAAGATGATGTACTCAAAATCAAAAATTTTGGGCGCAAATCACTTCGCGAGGTCAAAGAAATCCTCACAGCTTTCGGCTTGTCTTTGGGCATGAACGTTAAAGAACTTGATCTTAAAAAAGCGCTCAAAGAACAAGAGAAAAACGGCCAATAATTTTCGCATAAAAGGTAGCATGTTATGATGCATCAAAACGGACGTAAAAAATTAAATCGCAAGCCAGGCCATCGTAAGGCCTTGTTGCGTAATCAGGTTATTCATCTTATCAACTACGGATTCCTAACTACTTCTAAGGTACGCGCCAAAGAGGTACAACGTAAAGCAGAAAAGATGGTTACCATTGCTCGTGATGGCTATAATTTCAACACCATCCGTCGCTTGAAAAGCGAACTTCCTTACAACCAAACCGCTATTACTAAATTGATCAAAGAAATTGCACCTCAGTATGCAACACGCCCAGGCGGTTATACCCGCATTATTTCATTGGGCGCACGTACCAGCGATACAGCCCCTGTTGCTCGTCTTGAATGGGTACAATAAGATTTTTTGCTCTCCAAAACTTTAAGGGCCGGTATAAAAACCGGCCCTTTTTTTGTGCGTTGCTTATAACAAGCTGATTAGAATGAATAGTTAAATGTTCCGGTTACTTCAATAGTCTTAGGAACATTTCTACCGGCAAACGTATACAACATGCCAAGGTGTACACGCGAGAACAGATCAGCTTGATAACTCCAATCAAAACCAATACGATGTTCAAGCTGGACCGTTTCTTTAACAAGTGAATCAACGTCATATTTATCGTACGCCAGCCCAGAAGCAGTATCTTTGAGCTTGCCACGGAAGTCATAGAAGAGATCTAAGAATCCACGGGCAAGAATAAAGCCTTCAAACATGTTGCCAGCTCTGAGTTTGAACTCTGTGCCTTTGGTAATGCGGACATTGGTTACTCTGTCGCCAAAGTTGCGGATGGTTGAGTCGTAATCGTCGATGGCAACTGCGGTTTGGCCAGCAGCATTAACAATAACACCAAACTCATTGACCCGACGCATTCTATCGCCGAATGCAATCAAGTCATTCAATTCTGTTTGGATCTCAGTAGGAGTTGTACCAGGAGTATTAGTTGCTGTTACTGCAGGCAAATTAATCCTGCGTGGCACACGACGATTAACGTGCGCAGGTAATCCAAATGAAACATCGGCTAAGAAATGCGGATTTAAATATTTGGTACAGCTAAAGAGTACTGAACCATAACCGGAGATTTCAGTGAATCCACCATTGCCCAAATCAGGAGCCCAGAGTTTGTGCATTGCTGCTTTTTTACCCGTAGGGAACTGAGCGCGGAGACCAACAACAAGTTTATCGTACAAGGCAGAATTCATTTGCCCATTAATAAAAACTGCGACGTCACCAAGGCCAACCGTCGAGCCACCGAGTTGATAAATGCCTTTAGCATTGAGCACATCGTCAACAAAATGGTTTAAATCTGCACCATAACGACGAAGAAAAGTATTCGCACCACCTGCAGGACCAAAAGCGCCATCATTAAAAGCTCCATTAGGTTCGATTGCAGCATCAGAAAGCTTGGTATGAACTCTTAGCCGATTACGTTTATACGCCACGGGAATTTCGCAACCTACCGCAACATTTTTACTGATTATGTAGCGACTGAAATCAAAAGACATTCCACAGGATTCTGTACGCCCTTTTAAATTAATAATTTCATTCGCTAAATAGTTTGTATAAAAATCTGCGTCTTGGCC
Source organism: Candidatus Babeliales bacterium (assembly GCA_041652535.1). Classification (GTDB taxonomy): domain Bacteria; phylum Babelota; class Babeliae; order Babelales; family RVW-14; genus UASB124. The sequence goes on along the minus strand of JBAZHB010000008.1, from coordinate 9,031 downwards.
AACCCCTGTTTTATCGGATGGATCCAATTGAGCCAATTCCACAGGATTCCTCACCACCAACTTGCTCGCTAACAAAATATCCTTAACCCTGATTGGATTTTCACCATAGGTCAGCTGGGTAATATTATGTTTGCTTCCTTGTCCGGATGATCCATAGCAGTCGCAGGCGTATTTGTAATCAAGGGAGATATTGAGCAAGGTTGGTTTTTCAAAGAACAATGCGCTGGTTGGCCAGGTAGGAGATTTGTATAAATCGGCATACGCACCGGCAGCGGCATCTTCATGCAACATCTCTTTGCGCATTTTTTCCCACTGCGCAATCTTCTGTATGCGGTCAGCACGTTTTGCATGAATTTTGTCATATTTCTCATGACGTTTATCATGCCAATATGCAGTCATTTCGGCATAATTGTTGAGACATGATTCATGACGTGATTTTGACTTTTCTTCACCACGGCGAACCTTAGATTCGCGTTCCAGGCGGTGACGCGTCGCCTTTTCTTTTTGTCTATTTTCATGATCGTGACGGTTTTCATGACGTTCTTGGTGTATCGATTGTACATCACGCTTCAAATCTCTATGAGGCTTTTCTGTTTTTGCTTTACATTCTTCGCACTTTTTGCGGTGTTCTTCTTTGCGTTTTTCATGCTCAAGCCGTCCCTGCTCCCTACGAGCCTTACGTTCGCTTCGCTCAGACTCTTCGTCATCACTGACGCGAGCCGTGCACAGGCCACCAACTGCGAAGGCCGCAAGGAATAACCACAAGCTCAATTTCTTCATGCGTCTTCCTTTAGTAATAACTCGTTACCACGTTATTTAATATCTTTATGAACACCGTATGGATTAATGGTAAACGCGATGCCAGTCTGGCTGTTATGCCCATTTACATAAATCGATCCATCACTTTGTGTTGTTTGGCCATCAATCACATCATTTGTACGTAACACACTCGAGAGATATCCAGCAGCAGTCCATACTTTTTCATTAGCATAGGCATCAACCAACAGCGTACACGTCGTAAGATCAGTAGGATCTTGATTCATCAAGGCGCGAATTAATTGCTTCGACGTCATCGCTGGAATGGTGCTGAATACTTCATCTGAACCGGTGGTAATACGACCCGTAACAGTTGGATAACGGGAGTCATAGCTAACATAACGAACCAATCCTGGGCCTTCATTAGAATACCAATTGATATCGGCATTAAGGCCATCATAAGAGAACGTTGTTGGGGTCACTCCCTGATTTTCGCCAAGGGCAAAAATTCCACTACCAATAACAAAAAGTGCGCTATGATTAATTGCAAATTCAGTCAAATTACCACGAGCTGCAGTAATCGTTGAACCATTATTAATGCAATTAACTTCGAAGACCCCACTAGGCCCAACATATAAGGTAGCGCCGTTATCAAAGCGTATCGATGAGGTTGCATAAAGGACAGAAAAACGCGCAGCAAAATTAGGCGTACGCACGCCATCAGAAGCAACCTCTTGGCCAAGAACCAAACGGCCACCATTAGTGAAACGGTACTGTATATCATTCAAATCGATTGAAAGAGCGTGCCCTGGAATGCCATCGTTAAATGCAGTATCTTGACCAGTTATGAGCTGGCCTGATGTTGCACCCAATACAATGCCAGCACCCTGTTCTATAATAACGCTACCAATACCAAGGATACGAGCGTAGGAATCTTCAAGAACACTCATCGTCGCACGGTTGGTGAGTACCAATGTAGGACGTATGGTTGTGCTTACCATTTTGAAATTTAATACCACTCTGTTAGCAAGATATAATGTACCAGGACCAGAAACTTTGACCGTTGCACGATCTTCAATATCAATGGCTGAATTAATTGTAAGCGACTTGGCGCCATCATCAGGAAACACAAAGGTTACTTCAGCGCCTGTATCCAAATATAAGGTGTCTGGACTAATTACCAAGGCATACGTCCCAAGTTCAATGACGTTACCCGTTCCCGTAATATTAATGATATGCGAACCGCTTACAAGGGTTGTATCAGCACCCAATTGAATAGTGCTGTTACCCAGCAACGAAAGGTTGAAGGTAGTGCCCGCACTCACATTAAAATTGCTAATTGTTGTATCTTGAGCACCAATACTGCCACTCATTGGCGATAACCCTGAGCTCGTTTTTAAATCATGGCCTTGAACTTCGGTCCAGACTGGTTGGTCATACTTGACGCGACCAAATTGGCCAATCGGAGGATGAATTGCACGTATAGGTTGTACGACTGGAACAATCGTACGCAATTCTTCATCACCCAATTCTATGCCACGATGGGTTGATTTTTTAGATTTTGATTTTTTGTTTTTTTGAGAAGCAGCAAAATATTGATTATGCTTTTCTTTTCTAATCTTACTAGCAACTGAATCCTTTTCTAATGCCAAGCGTTCTTTTTCTTGCAAACGGCGTTTGTAAATTGCGGTAGGAAGCACATTATTGGCTAATGCACGTCGTGGCATACGGATAAATGATGGGTCAATGCCCTCGCCCATAAGCTCAAAGCCGCTCGCTCTGAAAATACGTGAGTATTGCTTGACGGGATTATACAACAACCAGAGACGGTTATAGGTCAGCATCGAATTATCATCGACGGCAAATGCATTGGTTGTTTCATTTACTACCGCACACGAATGATCAAAGAAATCAAGGTAAGCTAAGCCATCGATTGAATAAACATAAATTCCTGGATCACCAGACAAAATCACAAAAGGGAAATTTTCATTTGGTTTTGCATCAACCATTGCTTCATAAGCTGCTCGAGCTTTTGCTCGTTCTTCATTTGATGTAATCGATGGATCATACAATTCTGGGGCATTGAAATGAACATGCAATTCATTGCTCACTTCAAAACCGAATGCTATGTTGCCACCGAGTACCAAACCGTCTTTGCGCAGAACAAAGTCGTTATTAACGCCCTCGACCACAAAATTCATTGCGGTACCGTAATCATTCTGCCCAACAATATCAATGAATGGCTGTGTATGCGGATCATCTTCTCGATACACTTGATGTGCCCAATAATTACTATCAACATCGGCAGATGAATTACCCGACAATGCTATTGCACCGGCAACATCAACATCATTATAGAAATAAATGTAATCAAGACCGCTTATGCCAGCACTATCAAGTTGTAATGTATTATGCCCAAGAATAAACGTTTGATTTGGGCGGGCATAAGAATGTTGATCTTCATAAACAGGAAGTGACGGTCTAATGTTGAACATTGTGCGACCTGATTCACCACACAGCGTAAAGACGTTGGAACCAAGATACGTATCAAGAACTTCTATATGTGCATTGGCTGAGAAGGTCATATCTTCGATCATACCCCAATGGACATTGTTTTCGATCTTGATACGAGAACCATCACGCATATCAAGAACATCTTGGTGCATATGGCAGAAACAGACATTTGAAAGTGTCAAAATGGTGTCAGGCATAATCGTCAGTTGAGCACGAGGATCTGTACTAAAGTAAATGCATACGCCGTTACCATCAATGGTGGTATTTCCCGTAATCTTAATAGTCTGATTCTTACCAACGCAAACACATTTTTGTAATGAAATGGTACCTGAAACGTTTCCATCAAAGATTATTTCATCAGGATTATTATAAGAGCCACCAGAGAACGTAAAGCTTGCATCAACAAGTTCTTTAATGGTACCGCGATTGATCAATGACAAATGCCCAGACGCAAGATCTGCTTCAAGATTTGCCTCTGTAGTTGGAACCGCAAGAGGTGCATACACTTTACCACGAAGAAGTGGTGAATTAAGGCAATCAAGCCAGAGTGATGTTCCATCAACCACCAAATTTCCGGTCCCTGTATCAAATGTCCAGTTAAGAGGGCCAAGTTGGAACGTTGTTGGACCATAGACATAGAAAGTACCGTTGCTGGTCGTCAAGTTATCATCAAGCTTAAAGCTACTGTTGGCAATATGAACTTGCGAACCCACATTACGCAAAATAATTTTACCTACTGAATCCCCAAGCCCGGTAATATGAATATCATTAAGGAAAAGTGTCGAATCATTATTAACAACAAGGTTGCCACTACTTAAATCAAGAACACAGCCATTGCCGCTGATTGTGCCATTGCCGGTAAAGACCCAGTCACCAAGTAATTGCACTGACCCGGTAAGTACAACATCAGCACCATCACTGAAATAAAGATCATGCACCGACAAACCAGATCTTGTAAACATCTTAAGATCGCGCGTAATTATGCCATAAGGTTCAAAAACGCTATCACCAGCAGCTTCAACATTATTGACGCTCAAAAGACCATCGCTAAATCGTATAGGATTGCCGGTTACAATCGAACCGGTTTCTAACTTAAGTGTTCCTGCTATATTTAAATTTGAAGATCCGACGTGAAAGTCACTTCCTGCATTAATTTTGAATGTCGAATCTCGGCTGCCAAAGGAAACTGATGCGTTGAGTGATGGGATCATGCACAAGAGTGCAAGCAAGCTACGAAATCTCTTCATTCTACTCCTCCTCCGGGATTTATCCCTATTCTCCTTTACTTTCTCGAACAATTACGACATTCTCCTCATACACACTTCCTATCGAAAGCCATCCCCTTCAAAAGGGCCGATTATTCCGTAATGTTTGATTTTAGACACGAGCATTACCCCTGTAAAGGTATTGAAGAAAAAAAATTATTTCAAGTTTCTTGCCCGACCAATGAAGGAAGGCCTAGTGACCAAGACGCCTCTATTATAATAGTTTCAACGCACGCTCTATGTCCCCATGAATTTTTTTGGCAGAATCACGGAAAAATTTTTGTTCCTGGCCGTCAAGCTCAATCGGTAAATGTTCACATGATCCACTCTTGCGCATAATAGTTGGCAAGCTTAAACAAACATCTTTCACCCCATGCACATCGCGCACCAAGGTTGAAACGGTAAAAACGCGAGACTGATCGAGTACGATTGCACGAACTATTTTAGCTACCACTAAGGCTATGGCATAGTACGTGGCTCCTTTTTTGCAAATAATCTGATGTGCCGAATCTTTGGTCGTCAGATACATCTTATTAAGAGCTGCTTTGTCATATGCCTGAAGCTGGGTTATGGGGACCCCGGCAATAGTAGCTTTGCTCCACCATGCAAATTCAGATTCACCATGCTCTCCCAAAATATACGCCGTAATATCTTTAGGGCTCACCTTAAAATGCTGTCCCATAAGATAACGTAAACGAGCAGTATCAAGAACGGTCCCTGACCCAAAAACTCGGCATGCAGGAAATCCAGAAATTTTAAGCGTAACATAGGTGAGCACATCTAGAGGGTTGGTTACCACAAGAATAATACACTCACTATTGTAACGCATAATTTTAGGGACAATATCTTTAAAAACGAGCGTATTGGTTTCCAAAAGTTCGGAACGTGGTTGTCCAGGTTTTTGCGGAGCGCCAGCAGCAATAACAACAACAGCAGCATTTTTTACTAACGAAAAATCATCTCCGGCTTCAATATGTACTGAAGTTGTAAATTGCATACAATGCATTAAATCAAGCGCTTCCCCTTCTGCTCGTTCTTTTTTTGCATCAATTAAAGCTATTTCTGAAGCAGCCCCCGTCATCATCAATGCATATGCGGTCGTGCTCCCAACAAATCCAGCACCAATTATTGCAACCCTTGCGGCAGGGTATTGTGAAACATGCGTCATAAAATCTCCTTTCACCTTGTATGGGTTCAGGCGTCATACTATCAGAATCGCTCTAAATATGGTAAGGATTAACACAGAAAAAATTTTGACCAACAAAAAACATCGGAAGGATTTTCATGAGTATCAAACCAGATTCATGGATTCGATTTATGGCTCAAAATTCTGGCATGATTGAGCCATTTGCTGATCGTCAGGTACGCACTAACGAAAAGTCATCAAGCAAAATTGTCAGCTATGGCGTATCAAGCTACGGATATGATCTTCGCATCTCCAATGAATTTAAAGTGTTTACTAACATTAATAATTCAATTGTTGATCCAAAAGAATTCAAAGAAGAATCATTTGTCTCTGTACAAAGTAATGTGTGCACAATTCCACCAAACTCATTTGCGCTTGCCAGCAGCATTGAATACTTCCGCATTCCACGCAATATATTGACCATTTGCCTCGGCAAATCAACCTATGCACGCT
>JBAZHB010000008.1:0-2847 GCA_041652535.1 Candidatus Babeliales bacterium | reverse complement strand
CCCGCTAGAACCAGAGTGGGAAGGACATGTTACCATAGAAATTTCCAATACCACCCCACTACCTGCACGCATCTATGCTTATGAAGGAATCGCACAGGTTATTTTCTTCCAAGCAGAAAATGAATGTGAAACATCATATGCAGATCGTCAGGGCAAATATATGAAGCAACAAGGTGTTACCCTGCCCATGATGTAATAATATTTCTTTTTTTATCCCCCCAAAAATTTGCATAACGATGTAAAATGTTGGGGGGATAAATTTTGACAAAAAAACGTAAAAGGAGAAAAAAATGCACCGCCACGTATCTTCAACACATGATGTAGAAACATTACTTACTCAAGTAAAAAAAATAAAAACAAAATTTATCGTCGTCACCGGAGGCGTTTGTTCATCAATAGGCAAAGGCGTACTTGTATCATCAGTAGGAGTACTTCTCAAAAAATCTGGCTACTCGCTTGCCGTTGTCAAATGGGATCCCTACCTTAACGTCGATCCAGGAACAATGTCCCCGCTCGTACATGGAAGTCTTTGTCACTGCTGATGGCGCTGAAACTGATCTTGATTTAGGTCACTATGAACGCACCATTGGCGTCAATCTACAACGCGATTCTTCAGTTTCTTCGGGCCAAATTTATCAAGAAATACTCGATGGCGAACGTACCGGGAAATTTCTTGGTCGCTGCATTCAGATGGTTCCGCACGTCGTTGATACCATCAAAAAAAGATTCTGTGCTTTTGCGCTCAACCATAAATCAGACTTTGTGCTTACCGAGATTGGCGGCACAGTTGGCGACATGGAAGGCGAAGTTTTTCTTGAAGCACTGCGTCAGCTCAAAATGGAGCTCGGTGACTCACGTATTATGCACGTACATCTGAGCTTGGTCCCCTTTTTAAGCTGGACCGGTGAAATAAAAACAAAACCAACCCAACACAGTGTAATCGCTCTTAAACAAGCAGGGCTGACGCCTGATTGTCTTGTATTACGCGCCGATCACCCCGTCGACCAAGACTCCATCAAAAAATTATCACTCATGTGCGAAGTTCCCTCTGACTTTATTTTTCAAATGCTTACCATCGATCCGGCATATCGCACCATTCTTGAATTTAGTAAACAAGGAATGGGCAGAAAAATTCAAAAATATTTTGAGATCTCAACTCCTCAAACTCCCGACCTTTCTGACTGGAAAAATTTTATCGATCGCATTGTTCACAGCAAACAAACGGTAACTATCGGACTTGTTGCAAAATATGTTGGCAGCAACGACCCCTACATCAGCGTTGTTGAAGCAATTAAAGCAGCCGGTTTTCATCTCAACCGTCGCGTTAAGCTTGAAATAATTGAAGCCGAAGCGCTCGAAAAATCACCTTATGGTAGCAATACCAGTGTATGGAAAAAGCTCAAAACGTTGGATGGCATTGTGGTGCCCGGCGGCTTTGACGTCCGCGGAGTTGAAGGAAAAATTCTTGCTGCACGTTGGGCACGCGAGCACAAAGTTCCCTATTTTGGATTGTGCTTAGGCATGCAGGTCATGATTATTGAGGCAGCACGATCACTCTTGAAACATCCCAAAGCAAACAGTACTGAATTTAATCCCAAAACGCCTACCCCTGTGATCGATCTTATGGAAGAACAGCGCGGTGTTACACACAAAGGAGCAACCATGCGTCTTGGGTCATATCCATGCACATTAGTCAAAGGATCAAAGGCGACAACAGCGTATGGAACAACTATGGTTCAAGAACGCCACCGCCATCGCTATGAAGTGAATAACGATTATCGGACTGCGCTGGAAAAAGCTGGTGTGATATTTTCGGGAATCTACAAAGAAAAGAATTTAGTAGAAATTTCAGAGCTCAAAGGCCATCCATTTATGCTCGGTACCCAATTTCATCCAGAATTTCAGTCATCACCGTTGGCAGTGCATCCATTATTTATGGCATTTATGAAGGCAGCGATAAAGGGGTAAGGCATCTTACGTTGTTACCGAGCCAGGATCTTTAGTTCGCGTTGCTACGGTATTTGTGCAACAATTGTTGCACAAATGATAACTTTACAGCAAACGACTTTATTGGCTACACATTTTCTTCTAATTGTCGCGCAGCTGTGCCACGATTTTGGTTAAATTAGTAGGAATCAAATGGAATTTTATTGCTTGAAGAATAATTTTAGGGGCTTCAATAACCACAATAAACTGATCTTTTCTTTTTACCAAATTGTACTCAGTATAAGTATCATCTTTGCCGTTGATTCATGTTTCAGCAGCTCCGCGAGTAAAGAACTCGAAATCCTTTTGACCGATATAAAACAATACCAAACAATATCTAATCATCGTGGTGATCTGTATGCTCATTCCATGTGGGTTGAACAATATATAAGTTGTTGGGCATCTGGCGAGAGCCAATATGCTTCCTGGACAAAAAAACTATCAACCCGTGAGTTGTATATTCTTGCTTTAGCCGGCCTGCTGCATGATATTGGCAAGGCGGGTGAACCTGATTGTTCAAAATTTTCTCAATCAGAATCATTCAGAAGAGATGGCGATCACATTTATTATTTTTCTAAATTAAATCATGAAAAAATTGGTTTTAATTATGTTTTGCATGACATAAAGAGTAAAAATGATTACCAGGCCTATCGACTGATTAATGGGCAATTTTTAAATTTCAAAAAACTTTTTCAAGATTTGAATATTACTGATAATGAACAAAAAATCATTGCCATTTTGATTGGCTGCCATCGAAATTTCACTTCAATAGTCTCTGGTCGCTTAACCAATGAACAATTTTTAGAAAATATAAGGAAGCTTATCTTAGAAGCTGATTCTTCATTTGAAAATTATGGAAAG
>JBAZHB010000007.1:0-33207 GCA_041652535.1 Candidatus Babeliales bacterium | reverse complement strand
ATCATCATCTCTTTTGATTGCCGATGGCTGCAGCCCTTCAAACGAAGGTCGCGGGTATGTGTTGCGCAAAATTATCCGTCGTGCAGCGTTATTTGCTCAAAAACTTTCACCAGATCTTAAGCTTTTCCCTCAACTTGCCGAAACCTTTATTGAATTCTTTAGTCCCGTGTATCCAGAATTAACAACGAGCAAGCCTCTTATTGTGTCTTTGCTCACCCAGGAAGTTGAACGATTTAATGCCAACCTGATTCAAGGTCAGGCAATCCTTGAAAAGTATCTTGCTGAGAACCGCAAGAATGACCAACGCCAGCTTTCAGGTGAACAGATTTTTAAGCTTTATGATACCTATGGATTTCCACCTGAGCTTACACGCGTCTTGGCGCAAGAAGGTGGATTTGGTCTTGATATGTCCGGCTTTGAGACTGAAATGAAAAAGCAGCAAGAACAATCATGCAAAAAGACCAAGCTTGAAGAACAAGAATTTATTATCACCCAAAATGTAAGTACCAAGTTTGTTGGCTATGAAACATTGCAAGCAACCAGCAAAATTATCTTTGCCAATTGCGTTGGTGAGTGCCTGTGGATTATTACCGAGGTATCGCCATTTTACGTTGAATCGGGCGGACAAATAAGCGATAAAGGCACCGTTATTATTAATGGCGTTCGTTATCCTGTTGTTGAGCTCAAAAAAGTTGGCGCTGGTCCAAAATACGCCATCGCTGCCAAGCTTGCCTGTGCGCAAGCAACACCAGCTCCGGTAGAGCCCGTCAAAGTTGGTGATATGGCTGAATGTGTCGTAGATGCTGATGTCCGTTTTGCTATTGCCAAAAATCATACTGCCACTCATTTGCTACAATCTGCCTTAATGAAGGTATTTGGCCCTCAGATTAAGCAAGCAGGTTCATTGGTGGCAGATGCCTATGCGCGGTTTGATTTTACGCATCATCAGGCCTTGACCATCGAGCAACTTGAAGAAGTTGAGCGTGTGGTAAATGGTTATATCATGGATGATGTAGCAACAAATATTTTTGAAACGACGCTTGATGATGCCCGTTCAAAAGGGGTAATTGCTTTCTTCGGTGAAAAATATAATCCAGAACGTGTGCGTGTTATTCAGGTTCCTGGTATTTCTGCCGAACTTTGTGGCGGTACCCATGTGACGCGTACGGGTACTATTGGAGCATTTAAAATTTTGAGTGATGCGGCACTTGCCAGCGGAACGCGTCGTATTACGTTAGTGACCGGATTTGGTGCGCTCAAAATGTTCCAGCAGACATATACCGTGGTCAAAAAACTTGGTGATGATTTTAAAGTTAAACCCGAAGAAACGTATGACGCAGTGCATAAATTACAGGAACATTATCAACAAGCGCTTACGGCCATCAAACAACTCAAAAAACATATGTACAAAGCCCACATTGGAACCTGGGAACAACAAATTACCACCGTTGGCAATGTTCCCTATCTCTATCTTGAATTTGATGATGCTTCAAACGATGATCTGAAATTTGTTGCGCAAGAGCTTGAGCGACGCAAACCCGGCTTTTATATGTTGGTAAGTAAAGACTTGGTGACAGGGCGATGGAGCTTTATGGGATATCTTGCCCAAAGCCATGTGCATGTTGTATCACTTAAATCGATTGTTCAGCTTCTTAAAGATTCATGCGGCTGGCGTGGCGGTGGGAGCCAAACCTTGGTTCAAGGTGGTGGCGATCAGCCAGCTCGATCGATTAATGAATTAATAATGGCAATGCTCAAACAATCGTAATATTTGAACTATTTGTTACAAACGATAAGCGTCCATGTAAAAGTGGACGCTTCATTTTTTGGCATACAAATTATCGCAGAAGGGTAATGACGTCAGGATCATCATGCCTATCAGATGGCGAGCCGGTTACCCAATCGATGCTATATTCCCGGAGTTGCGGATCGATATAAAAATGCTTCTTGCGATGTCTGAATGCTTTGTAAAAGTTCATCCAAATTGGGATTGCGGTGCCTGATGCAAATAGTTGGCTTCCCATTGGTTTGTTATCATCACGACCAACATACAATGCCGTTGTTAGTGATGGCGTAGCACCAACAAACCAGGTAGTTGCAGCTCCATTGGTTGAACCAGTTTTGCCAATGGTATCGGCATCAATCCATTCTTGATTTTGGTGTTTAAGCATGTTCATACGGTGTGAAAGCAGATTGACCATTTTTGAGGCAAGTGTTGTATCAAGAACACGATACTGTTCGGTTTCAGCTTGCCACATCTTGTTACCAGTTTCATCTTTAACCCATTCAATAAGGGCAGGTCTGACATATACACCATTGTTGGCAAAAACGTTAAATGCTGCTGCATTTTCAGCAACTGTTGCTTCGGCCGTGCCCAACGATGCTGAAGGGTAGGGCAAGAGGTGGGTGATGCCAAAGCGTTGAGCCCACGATACAACATAGGGGGCTCCGATTTTAAGAAAAAGTTTTGCGGTGATGATGTTATTTGAAAAGGTGAGTGCGCGAGCCAGTGTCATAGGTCCATCAAACGTATTGGTCCAGTTTCTTGGCTGCCAGGTGGTGCCATTAGGTAGTTGTACCGTAAGTGGTTCATCGACAAAAACGCTATCCATCTCAATGCCAGCCTTCATGGCAAGGGCATAAAGAAGTGGCTTAAACGTAGAGCCGATTTGGCGTCGAGCCTGAAGTGCGCGGTTAAATTGTGATTGGCGGAAGTCAAAACCACCAATTAATGCTTTGATATGGCCTGTTTCAGGATCAAGCGAGACAAGCCCCCCATTAATTTCTGATCCAAGCGTTGCACGAAGTTGTTGCATGGTACGTGCAAATGCATGCTCGGCTTTTTCTTGAAGGCTGAGATTAATCGTTGTTTTTATCTTAAACCGATGATGATAGATAGCTTCTTTGCCAAAAGTAGTCTCAGCCCATGCGCGGATCCATTCTTGTATGTAGAGGCGTAGCGGATTGCCTGCTGCATAATCGAGTGTACGCAGTGATGTTTTGGCTGCGGTTTCATATTCAGTGCGAGTTAAAAAACTTAATTTATACATGCTTTCAAGAATGATATTACGACGACGACGTGCATTGGCCGGTGCATTAAGAGGGGAAAAAAGGCGTGCTGATTTTGCAACAGCAGCCAGTGTTGCAGCTTGATCGGTGGTGATGCGTTCAAGGGGAATGTTCCAAAAACGTTTACATGCCGCTTCTATGCCGTAAATACCACGGCCAAAGTACATGTTGTTAAGATAGAGCTCAAAAATTTGTTCTTTAGAGAGCTGGCGTTCAAGCTGAAGCGCGAGAAATATTTCTTGTATTTTACGCAGATAGGTTCGCTCATATGATAAAAACATACCGCGTGCCAGCTGTTGAGTAATAGTGCTTGCACCTTGTACTTTGCGGCCGTGATAAAGATTAACGAGTGCTGAACGAATAATGCCGCGAAATGAGATGCCCGGATGGGTAAAAAAATTATGATCTTCGGCAGCGACAAATGCCTTTACTACCATAGGAGGAATCTTGGTAAAGGCGACTGGTGCTCGTTTATCGAGTGCGAAATTGGCAATTTCATTGCCGTCATCATCAAGAACCACAGAGGCTTGCGATGGTTTGTAGCTATCAAGTTTTGAAAAATCAACCCAATCACGTTCCATAAGAAATACTATGCAGCCGAGTGCTAGACAGAGAAAAAGGCTAAAGGCGATGATAAGTCGACGTAGCATGGTAAAATCCCCCGAATTATTTTTTGTACCAGAAGCGTCGTATGAATGCAGTGAGTGGATTGCAACTTATGAGCCGTAGCGTAATGAGTGGGATGCTTATGTACAATGGTTTCTGCGTTAAAAGTGCACGAGCGTAGTCAGGACACGTAACCGGATAAATACACACATTGGCAGGGCCAAGAAGACGACGAATTGTTGCATAAAAAGCGGTTGCAACGACGATGAACCATCGTTTGAGGCGATTAAGATATGGTTTCACGAGAGTGACTCTTGTAAGAAATTTTCGATATCTTTAAAGGGCATTCCAACGGCTTTTTTCTTAACAATCAGGATCCAGAACGAAGGATCCTTGCGATAAAGCTTTGCTTCATAAAAAACAGATCGGAGCCTTCGCTTCATAGCGTTGCGTTCATGAGCCTTGCCGGCTGATGCGGCAATAATAATGAGCAACTTTCCATAAGGTTCATGGTGTGATGCATGAAGAAGGGGCGCCTGAAGAAGCGTAAGTCCTTGATGATATTTCTTAAGATGTGCGTGTTTAAAGGCTTCGGCTACTTCGGGTTTAGTGAAGGTAAAAAGTTGTCTAAAAGGTATCATGGGGATCATTATAGGCGTTTTAGTGACTAAGACAAAGGTTTTGTTGCGATGCACGGTATTTTTGCTAAACTGCCCGCCACTGTTATGAAAAATGTGATGAGCTTTCATCTAAATGTACATGTTAATAGAGGAGCTTTATGAATATTTCATGCCGTTATGCGTTAGTTATGAGCGTGTGCGGAGCAATGTCTTTTGGTATAGCAAGTCAGCCAGTTGTTCCAGTAGCGCAGATACAAAAAGAATTGAGTGCAGAGAAAGCGCAATGGGCATATGTGCAAAAAGTGCTTACTGATGATTTACAGTTATCAAAAACGGTGATTAATAAATTACATCGAGTTGGGGCGTATGGTGCGGGAGTAATAGGTGGTGTGGCGGCAGAGAGCGTTGCATTTTTAAGTGTCTTAGCATTTGGTGAAGCTACGAAACTTTTTTCTCCTGATTCTTCTTTAATTCAGCTAGTGTGTATTTGTGGTCTTGGTGGGGCTAGTGGACTTGCTGGTGCTATTTGGCTAGCAAATGCTGTAGATAAACTTCTTGAAAACAAGCCAGCGGTTTACGCCAAAGCATTGAGCTCTTTTGTCAGCAAATGGCCAGAACATAAGGTGCAAGCGCCACAATCATTGCAAGAGACTTTTGATGCTCTTTATGCAAAACGCCAGGTAAAAAATGGTGGCTTGACTGATAAGCAGTCGCAAGCGCTTGTAGAAGGAATACTGGCGTTATCGGTTGTTGCGCAAGTTATTTAAGCGATGACAAACTACGAAAGAGATTTTATGAATATTGCTAAGAAAATTGTATGTTGTTGTACGTTAGTTATGAGTTTGTGTGGAGCAATGTCTTTTGGTATGGCAAGCAAGCCAGTTGTTCCAGTAGCGCAGATACAAAAAGAATTGAGTGCAGAGAAAGCGCAATGGGCCTATGTGCAAAAAGTGCTTACTGATGATTTACAGTTATCAAAAACGGTGATTAATAAGCTACATCGAGTTGGGGCGTATTGCGTGGGCATGATAGGTGGCGCGGCTACAGGGTACGCTGTGATGGAATGCTTGGATAAACTTCAAAAATGTGCTAATGGTCGTTTGGGCAATCCAAACTCTGATGTTGTTTTTTTTCTTGATATAATTAGTGGATTGGCTAGTGCTATTTGGATAGCAAATACGGTAGATAAACTTCTTGAAAACAAACCAGCGGTCTGTGCCAAAGCGCTTACTTCTTTTATCAACAAATGGCCAGAGCACAAAGCGCAAACGCCAGAATCATTGCAAGGAACTTTTGATATCCTCTATGCCAATCGCCAAACTAAAAATGGTGGCTTGACTGATAAGCAGGCACAAACACTTGTAGAAGGAATTTTGGCATTGTCAGTCGTTGCACAAGGTGCTTAAGAATTTTAGAAACTATAGAGAAAATGTTCTAAACGGCCACTACAACATAGCGTCATACCCGCGAAAGCGGGTATCCAGAGATAGCGCTGGGGCTGGGTCCCCGCATTCGCGAGGACGACAGTGGCGGGCCGTCATTGATGCGATGCTGAGCCATTTCTAAATTACGCTAAGCCTGTTAAACTAGCACATATTAATTATGTATTTTTTAAAGGGGCTTGTATTAATGGCATTTTCTTGGCTGATGTCTTTTCTAACTTCCGCTTATATGCTTGAAGTGAGCATGTGGGTGGCGCAACTTTTTTATTTTATATGTTTTGTGCCCCAAATTTTTACCAATTTTCGCGTAAAATCTGGTACTGGTATGAGCGATCTTTTACTCGTGTTTTATTTCAACGCCTATTTTTTTTTACTGTATTACATTTTTGGCTTCAACCTCCCCATCGCCTACAAGATAATGGTACCGTTACAGACGCTTGCAACCGTAACACTGATTGTGCAGCGTATTTATTATGCTCAAGCGCAAGAGTCAAAAAGATTGTTATGTTTATATTTGATCAATGCAGCAGTATTTGCGGCGGTTCTACCTTTGGCGGTGCATAATCCTATGTCGATTGCACAGCCCTTTGGCTGGTGTAGCTTTCTTGCAACGTTTGCAAGTCAGGTTCCCCAAGTTGTTAAAATTCACCGACAAAAAAGTGTTGCTGGTTTTAGCTTTGGGTTTGTAGCATTTCTTGGTCTTGCGGCTTTTATTGAATTTACCACCGCAGTTATGGCGCAGCTCCCTTCTCAAACATTATGTGGTGCGCTTAGAGGTTTATTGATGGCGGCTATTATGAGTTTGCAGTTCATACGATATCGTTAGCTATCATGCTTGATCGTGCACGCGTTGCCCAAAAAATTTCGCACATAACCCCCTTGCTTTTTACTGAACGGACCTCACTCGCCTGGATTAACAAAAAGTTTTGGCAACGGCTTGTTGAGCAGCCTGCTTTTATTGCATACGTACAAACATTATCGGTTGAAAAGCAGCTTATTTCTTGGATGGGTGCGTTAGGGCAGATTGTTGCGCATGAACCCGTTGTACCATCGTATACCGTATATGCCGTTGATGGTTCTCAAATTTATCCCGATCATCATCTTGAAGGTGTTGCCTGTTGTTTGGTACATGCTGCTGGATGTCGCCTTCATTATGGCGTTTCAAGTTCGGCAACTTTTTTTTCTGAACCGCATGTTTATGTTCCAGCGCTTCTTGAGGCGCAACAATTGCCATTTGCTGCTGATACTGTCGATATGTTGCGAGAAGCGCATGAATTTGATCTTCTTGCGCGTACCGCCTGCCAGGGCGCCCAAAAAGATTACACGGATCCGGTAGTTGCATTATTTGATGGCAATTTATTGTTCTGGCATTTAGAAGAAAAATCGGCGCTAATACGCAAAATGTTTTTGGAGCGTTATTGCGCGTCGTTGCAGCTGTTGTATGAGCAGCGTATTCCTATTGCCGGATATTTGAGCGCACCACGATTCCGAGATCTTGCGTATCTTGTGCAGGTTGGTATGACGGCAGAAGGAGTTGCTGATTGGATGGAGCCTGCGCAACGACAGGTGCTTGAACAAAAATTAGCCTCGCTTACTGATGTTGAACTTTTAACACATGTTCTAGATGCAGGAGAATATACTGCCATTTTTCAAAGCAATAGCGCGTTGACTGAATATTACCCAACACATTTACGACCATGCTTTTTGTATCTTCATAGCGGAAGCGAAGTGGTGCGGGTAGAAATCCCCTGGTGGGTGGCACAGGATCCTGACCTTGTTAAGCGCGTTGTAACGATATGTTGCGATCAATCACGCAAAGGTAATGGATATCCGGTTGCGCTTGCAGAATCTCACGCGCAGGCAGTTGTCAAATCAGCTGATCGTGATTTTTTTTATAACTATATTGGTCATGTTGCAATCACCCAGCGGCAGCGTGTGTTTCTTTCGCAGAAAAGTCTAAAAAAAAGAGTTCTTGGCGTGTGATGATTCTTTTGACAGCGCTCTGGCTTGTGCTAAACTCCTCCGACATTCGGTAAAAGTATTTTTCTGTAGGAAGGAATTTTATGGCAAAAATGACGCCGTTAGCGTTTGTTATTGCAGGTCTTTTGTTGCAAAATGTTGATGCTGCGCAACCAGCACAACCTGTTCTTAAAACGACCCCGAACGAAGTAAATGCATTTTTTGCTGAAAAGGAAAAATGGAACGTTTTGCGTATACAGCTTTCGGAGAGTCTTGTTGGCGCTCAGACGTTTGCGAATAAAGTTGGTGCGTTAATGAATAACTATGCGCCATATTGGACGATGCTTGTTGGGTTAGAGGCTTTGTTGATAAAAAATTCACAAAGACGTTATTATAAAGATTATTCTGATTATATTTTACATTCTGATTATATTTTACATTCCAATGGTCATACTCCCTATGGGTCCACCAATGATGGTATTGACTATCAGCCATCCGCTAACTTTAATCCTCAACCAAGAAGTAGCGGTTGCTCATCTCCAAGCGTAGACGGCGATTGTTCTCACGCGCAATGCTCCCAACCTTGTTTCCTTTACGAAAGAACCTTATTAGCATCGAAGATAGCAGCTTTTGTGCTTCTTGAACTTGTCACCTATGGCGTATGCAAGCTTGGTGGCGCTTATTTAGAAGACAAAACCTCTCAGTCATATCGTGCATTGACCGAATTTGTACAACAATGGGATATACACAAAATATATACACCGGTGGTGTTGCACGAACTGTTTGAGTCATATGCCAATGATCTTAAAACGCATGGTAAGTTGACTACCCTTGATAAAGTTGGTGCGCGTAAGGTAGTAGAATCAATTTTAGCGATGGCGGTTATTGCTGAGACGATAGCGTAATAACGTAGCGTAATAAAAAAATAGTATAAGGGTGATGAAGGGTCTTCATCACCCTTATTTGTTTCTAAAAATTTTATTGGGGTAAAAATGTTGAATACAAAAAGAATCCTAGCTGCGGTTATTCTGTTGTGTGCTTCTGCTTTAAATGCGCAAGTTGCTCAACAATCAAGTGATGTTGAACAAGCAAAATGGACAACGTTGCGTACAGTGTTTACCACAAAGCTTGCTGCATCTAAGACATTTATGAACAAGCTTGGATCGGGCATGAAAAATCATGCCCGTCTTTTGGCGTTTATAACTGAAGTTGGTGGCGCTTTGAGAGTAAGTGTTGCAATATTGCAGAATGCTAAAGAAACTATAAGTGATATGGATAGTGAAGATTATGATAGTCAGCATCCTCGCAATAGTGTGATCGATCGACTAAGGCTGGTAGTTGGTATTGCAGCTGTTTTTCTTTTAACTGAAGTAATTCATTGTGTGTATAAAAAGACCGGAAGTTGGCTTGAAAAAGAATCAGTGCGTTGCAAAAAACTTTTAACTGATGTTGCGATGCATTGGCAGGAGTACCAACCCATGATGCCGGTAGTATTGCATCCGCTATTTGAAAAACTTGCTGGTGATATAAAGATTCATGGAAAATTGACGGTTATTAACGATGCAGAAGCAGGTAAGCTTGTTGAATCACTAATGACAATGTCTCTGGTTCTTGGTACGAAAAAATAAAAAGTTACGAAGATGAAAATTTTCAATGCATTAGCGCTTTGGATCCTCTGCGCAGGAGTTATACATGCACAGGCTATCAGCCCATCTTCATTAGCCTGTGCTATGCAGACAGAACAGACAAAATGGGCGACCTTGCGTACCGCACTTACCTCAAAGATTGCAACGTCTAAGAGTTTTGTGAATCGTATTGGATGTGGTATGAAGCGTTATGCTCCTGCCGTCGCGTTAATTACTGGCGCTGTTGCGTATGGTTGTATGCGTTGTTACGGATACAACGTAGATTTTTGGTGTTCTTCTCAACATAATAAACACGCTGGAACTCCAGTACATTTTCTTATGCATCCTGAGCAAAATCATGTTATGCATGAAATGGCTTCTGCTGCAATGTGTTTTAGCTTAGCAGCGGCAGGTGCCTATTTTTTATGCAGAGTATGTGGTGCATGCATGGAAGATGATGCGTCACATTGCTATGAGGCGCTGACTGAAATTGCGCGACAATGGGATGTGTACAAAAAAGATGTGCCGGCACTACTTTATGATCGTTTTGAACGTTATGCGCAGGACGTTAAAAATTACGGTGTGCTTATAAGTCTTGATAAAAATGACGCACGTAAATTAGTCGGAGCGATTATTGTGATGTCGCTTGCTATTGAAACTACGGCGTAAGAAGATTGAGTGCCTGTATGACAATTAAAAAATGCTAAAAGCCCGTTCGTGGTGAGTGTTCGTCGTAGCCTTGTGCGAAGACGGATGTATCGAACCATGAACGGTTGTTGCTACAGTTCAAGAATTTTTTTCAGCGAATTACTTCGTTACACATTAAATCTGATATTCAAAAGATCGCCATCCTGCACAATATACTCTTTCCCCTCAGTACGAATTTTACCCGTTGCGCGTAACTGTTGTTCGCTTCCTGCGACAAAAATATCAGCGCAGTTATAAACTTCAGCGCAAATGAATCCGCGTTCAAGATCAGAATGGATTTCGCCAGCAGCCTTTTGCACATTGGTGCCTTTTTTCAAACTCCAGGCATGAGCTTCCTTGGGACCGCACGTAAAAAACGTGATAAGTCCTAAATTGGTATATGCCTTGGCAATAATGTCTTCAAGCCCTTTGTGGGTAATGCCAAGCGATTCCATCATTTCTGCTGCATCGGCTTCACTCATTTGAGCAAGCTCGGACTCGATTTTTGCTGAAACCGGAATTACGCGATCGCGACCAAATTTTTGTATGAGTTTTTGAAAGTGTGGATTGTCCTCGTAGTTTTTCCCCGCGTAATCATTTTCTGAAAGATTTGCGATAATCAAAAAGTTTTTTCCTGAGAGCAGGTGAACAACTGGTATATTTTCAGCATGTGCTTTGCTGATATGTGTTTGTAACGTTGCCATATCGCCATTGCCTAATGCTTCTTTGAGCTTGGTAACAAGAGCCAACTCCTGTTCCCATTCTTTAACCTGTTGAGCAGTGGCAAGACGACTTTTTGCACCTTTAAGAAGAGCATTGAGTTTCTCTTCTCGTTTGGTAGCCGCATCAAGATCTTTGAGCATAAGTTCTGCACAAATGACTTCAAAGTCATTGATGGGATCAATTTTATTATGTACGTGAGTTATATCTGGATCTTCAAAGCAGCGTAATACATGCAAAATAAGATCAACTTCGCTGATATGCCCCAAAAATTGGTTGCCAAGACCTTCGCCTTCAGCCGCACCTTTAACCAGGCCGGCGATATCAACAAATGTAACGGTTGCAGGAATGATTTTTTGGGATTTAAAAACGGCAGTAAGCTTGGTGAGCCGTTCATCAGGAACATAGGTAATGGCGACATGAGGGTCGACGGTGCAGAAAGGGTAGTTAGCTGCAGGAACGCTTGATTTGGTAAGCGCGTTAAAAAGTGTCGATTTTCCAACATTAGGGAGCCCGACAAGGCCTGCTTGAATGGCCATATTTTTACTTTCTTAAAGGTCGTTTTACTTTGACTGAAACCATATAATGCCCATTTTACCATGCCCAGCACATTTTATAAGCGGGTAGATGAAGGGTTTATGCCGTATTTTGCCTGTTTTTTAGGGGCTGGTATACTTAAGAACCCTTTAAAATTGTATGGTTACTCTTACTAGAGAGAAGAATGATTAATTTTTTCATAAGAACGTACGGCTGTCAGGCCAATGTTGCTGACTCCCAAACCCTTGCTGAGCATCTTGCACGCCTTGGTTGTAACGAGGTTGGGCATGAACGTGAGGCAGATCTGATCATTCTTAATACGTGCGCGATTCGCGATAAAGCTGAACAAAAATTGTGGTCATATCTTGGTAAACTTGCGGCCTATAAACGAATAAAGCCATTTTTGAGTATTGGCATTATTGGTTGTGTTGCGAGTTATAAAAAGTCTGAAATTTATACACGTTTTGATCATGTATCCTTTGTGTATGGTGCGCGCGAAGATCGTGAGGTCTTGCATGCATATCTTGCTGATGCGGTAATGCGTATACAAACTGCGCAACAACTTTTCCAATCTGCACCCGAATCGCCGTTAATTTCGGGAGGCCAAGATCGGGATGTTGGTGCGTTGGCAAAAAAGTTACGCTTGGTTCCTTCGTATCCAAAAATTCCCGGCGTTCGTATGCCTTCGCAAGAGCCGTGTCGTTCATTTATCAATATCATGACCGGGTGCAATAAATATTGTTCGTATTGCATTGTGCCCTTCACGCGTGGACGTGAAATAAGCTATCCCATGAGCAGAATTCTTGCGCAGGTTGAACATGATCTTGCACAAGGTGCGCGTGAGATAACGTTGGTTGGGCAAAATGTAAATTCTTATAAAGATCCTGAAACCGGAGCGCTTTTTCCTGAGCTGTTACGGCGTGTTGCGGTATATGAAGGTGATTTTTGGGTTCGTTATATGAGTCCGCATCCACAAGATATGACACGTGAATTATTTGAAGTGATGGCTGCATATCGACCAAAAGTTGCGGCGAGCTTACATTTTCCTGTGCAATCTGGATCTGATCGTATTTTACAACTTATGAATCGTACGTATCTGATTGATGAATATCTTACTAAGATTGGCTGGATTCGTGAACTTATGCCGGATGCTACGATCTCAACTGATATCATTGTTGGATTTCCTGGCGAAACTGAAGAAGATTTCTTGCAAACCATGTCGGTAGTTGATGCGGTTAAGTTTGATCTTATTTATTCATTTATTTATTCTCCGCGTGCATTTACCAAAGCACGTGCAATGTCTGATGATTGTTCATATGAGGTCAAGCAACAGCGATTGGATCGATTACAAGAGCGTCAAACTGGGATTGCCAGTCAGCGTAATGCGCTCAATATTGGTAAAACTCTACGATGTTTGGTTGAAAAACGGCTTGAGCATGGTAAACTTCTTGCAAGAACAGAAGGAAATATTCGCGTAATCATTGAAGGACCCGATGAATATCTTGGAACTTTTGTTCCAGTTTTAATCGAAACTTCAGGTCCTGCAAATATGCATGGTAAAGTAGTAGTAGATTCTTTGATACGCATGACAGATACAATGGCGGCATAGCCAAGTGGTAAGGCAGCGGTCTGCAAAACCGCGATTCCCCAGTTCGATTCTGGGTGCCGCCTCCAACAAGTTATCCCATGCCGGGGTGGCGGAATGGTAGACGCAAGGGACTTAAAATCCCTCGGGCTGGAAAAGCCCGTGCCGGTTCGAGTCCGGCCCTCGGCACCATATTTTTATCACGCTGTGAACGAGCTTTTTCTCAATACTTATTTCGTCTACGCTCTTCAGATCAATAAAATTTTAAAGTGATATACTTGACAAAAATTCAGAGATGAACAATTCTCTGAGGTGTTATTGCAGCGGTGTTATAGCAGCGGTTTGTGAGAAGTAATAGTCGTCAATCGTATTATCCCAAGGAGACTTTTATGAATAAGGCTGCTTTGATTGAGCAGATGGCAAAGGAAACAAAGCTTCCTAAAACAGCATGCAAAAGTGCTGTCGAATCATTTATCAGAGCCGTTGAAGGCAGCCTGAAAAAAGGTAAGCCTGTTGTCTTGACCGGTTTTGGAACGTTCACCGTTATGCGTAGAAAAGAACGCGTCGGTATTAATCCAGCAACCGGACAAAAAATGAAAATTGCTGCAAAACGTGTTCCAAAATTCAAAGCTGGCAAAAAGTTGAAAGACCTTGTTGCCTAAGCTACGTGTTGAACACAACATTTGGGCAGGTGCGTTATCGTACCTGCCATTTTTTTTGTGGTAGTAAGAATATCTTTATGTGTTTGTACGTGATACTAGCTTCTTTTAAAAGACTTTTGCTACCCTGTGCCTAAGATCTTGAAAATATTGGATAACAAAGTTGGGCTATTGAGCAGGAGGAGAGGCTATGGCCGTTGGAGAATATGTACAAACATTTCTTGAAAATGTAAAACGATTTTGGAATGAGTTTGATCTTAAGCAATGGTCTGAAAAAGTTGGTGGATCATCAGCAGAGGCAATTCAGGCGGTTGTCTATTTTGCGTTTAGTTTTACTTTTGGTTTTATTCTCAAACGCTATTTTAAATTCCTTTTCTCTTGCCTGTTGGTAAGTTGCCTCATAATTATGCTCATGGAATTTGCAAAATTTGTCATTGTTGATTGGGTAGCGATTAAGGCATTTTTTGGCCTTACCGAACCAGTTGATTTTAGTCTTATGGTAACTGGTGTAATTGATTGGGTTAAGAATCATATTCTTATTTCTATTGCAAGCATCGTTGGCTTTTTTGTTGGTTATAAACTCGGATAAGCTCAATGATGATGCTTGGTGGGGATGCGCAAAAGTCTGCGTACCTTCTCCTGAGTCAGGAAGAAAAACTTAAACGGGGTCTTAATCAAGACCCCGTTGTCGCATTGGTTGATACCTTATTGTATGAAGCAATTTCATTACATGCCTCAGATATTCACCTGCAGCCTGCTGCCAATACCATGATGGCGCGTTATCGTATTGATGGGGTGTTGTATCAGCGTCATACCATTGATGAAGAACAAGCGCTTGCGGTTATTTCGCGTCTTAAGGTTTTGGCCAATCTTGATATTGCCGAACGTCGTATGCCACAAGATGGGCGTTTGCGCGTGATGGTTGCTCCTGCGCATGCATTGGAGCAGGGGCGCTTGATTGATTTTCGTCTCTCGACGTATCCAACACTCTATGGCGAGAAAATGGTGGTGCGTATATTTGATCGGTCCCTACGTTTACTGGCGCTCGATTCGTTGGGATTACAAAAAAATATGTATGATCATTTGCGTACGCTTATTCATCGTCCACACGGTCTTTTTTTAGTAACGGGTCCCACCGGTTGTGGTAAAACAACGATGTTATATGCGCTTATTTCTGCTCTTGAAGTTGATACGCATAATATTGTAACGATTGAAGATCCTATCGAATACGAAATTGCAGGGATTACCCAAAGCCAGGTAAATGCCAAGGCTGGTTTTACCTTTGAAAATGGGCTGCGCGCTATTTTGCGTCAAGATCCTGATGTCATCATGGTAGGAGAGATACGAGATAAGGCGACAGCGCATATTGCTATAGAATCAGCACTTACCGGACATTTGGTATTGAGTACACTGCACACCAATGATGCGCCAAGTGCGGTGGCGCGGTTGCTTGAAATGGGCATTGAACCGTTTCTGATTAGTGCCACACTTGCGGGAGTTCTTGCACAGCGGTTGGTGCGTCAGTTATGTTCACAGTGCAAAAAACTACAACCACTTGATGACCTGCAACGAAAATTTATAGTGCAGCAGGGGAGATCGGAGACCGAAGCGTTTTGTGCAACTGGTTGTCATCGTTGCCATCGTCTTGGATACGATGGGCGCGTAGGAATTTTTGAATTATTAACGATGAGTGATGCACTTCATGAACTTATTATCCAACGAGCTGGTGCTGCGGCGTTGTATCAGGCTGCGCGTACGAGCGGTATGCAACCGCTCGTAATAGATGGTCTTGCCAAAGTTGCTGCGGGTATAACAACCGTTGATGAAGTGCTTTCGTTGATAAGTTCTTAGTAAACCTTGCTGGTCCATTCAACGGGATCAACCGGCATGTTGTTGACGCGTAGTTCCCAGTGCAAATGATAACCTGTTGCATAACCGGTCATGCCGAGTTTGCCAACAGGGTTACCTTTTTTGAGCATTTCGCCAACTTCAATATCAGCATATTCTTCAAGGTGTGCATAGAGCGTGAAAACGCCAAGCCCATGATCAAGAACAACCGTGTTGCCGGTCAAAAAGAAACGATCTTTGATGATAACTTTGCCATCTTGAGCAGCCCATACCACACATTTTGGCTTGTTAATAAGATCGATGCCTTTGTGCATATAACGACCGCGTTCTGCGGTCATACGAATTTCGCCAAAAGGAGTTGAGACACGTTGTACGGATATCGGATATTCAAATGGACCCGTCCAACCTTTTTTACGTGGTGATTCTTTAACCCATTTTGCCAAAGCTTCATCCAAAACTTTCATACTCATACTGAGTTCTTTTTCTTGGCTGAGCTTTGATTCTTGTACGGTAAAGCCGTGTTGTTTTTTGAATTCAAAAGCAAGAACGCGTACTTTAGTGGTCAATTGCGCTTTATCGCCGACAGCATCTTGAATATCGACATTAACGGTATATTCAAGCGGACGTTCTTCGCAACTTACCGGAACGAAACATTCATAAAGAGTAGATTCATCTGATTCTGGATAAAAGTTATACGTTGTTGCAAAAAGTTTCATCTCAGCATGCGCCAATTTTTTGTTTGACTGAATGCGCAGGTGAATCGTTTTGCCTTGGTCTACAACATATTCTGGATCAAGGAAAGCAACGCGCAGCGGTTTGTTGTCAACAAAGATGGTGTATTTTTGCGTGGTGGTATTGTGACGATAGCTGGCATCAACTGCTTCAACTTCAAGCGTATGAGCTCCATCCATTAGTGATACGGTATCAATAGTAAATGGCGCTTCAAATTCTTGAGCACGCACGCGGTTGTTCATAATTTCTTTACCATCAAGAGTGACTTTTACGGTTGAAATTTTATATCCATTTTTTGCCGTTACCGCTGCATTGGTGATACGCGCATACGTGCCGTTTTGTGTGATTCCTTTAAGTTCAAAAACAGGGGGATTTTGATAAGTAAAATAGCGGAATGTTTTGGTACCGATCCATGCAGTTAGGGCGCCTGCAACTAGAAGAAGACCGAAGGACTGTAAACGATGGAACATGGTTAACTCACTTCAAGAAAGGAAACCGAAAACTTTAACGATACACAACGTGCTCTAGGATAGAAGTTTTTGTGGCCTCCGTAAATGGAAAAGAAGCAAAAAAGTGAAGAATAATGCGGCGAATAGCCATTTTTTTCGGCATGTAATAAATTTATATTTGTAGATAACAGGTGAGCTATGAAAAAAGAAACCAGACACACTCTTGTAGAACAGGTCAAAAAATTTCCGGCACATCCGGGTGTTTATATATTTAAAGGCGCCGATAATCAGCCCGTCTATATTGGCAAAGCTAAGAATCTAAAGAAACGTGGGCGTGATTATCTGCAACGCTATGGTATGGATGTTAAAGTTGATGCCATTTTTGCTGCAAGCATTGCTGTTGAGTATCAGCTCACGACAAATGAACTGGAAGCCTTATTGCTCGAAGCTCATTTGGTGATGCGCCATCAACCGCGATGTAATGTTTTGTTAAAACATGGGCAACCGTTTCTCTACCTTTTTATTTCCTCCGCAAAAATTCCCGAATTTAGTATCGTACGCAGCCAGAAACGCAAGGGTACCTATTTTGGGCCGTTTTTAGAAAAAACATCGGCACGAAAAGTATACGATTTTTTGGTGAAGACTTTCAGGCTCAAACTGTGTAAGAAAAAAATTGCTAATGGGTGCCTGTACTATCACATGGGTGTGTGCGCGGGAGCCTGCCGTCCCGACTTTGACAGCGCGGCGTATATGCAACGTCTTGAGCTTGCAAAACGCTCGTTGCAACAAGGGCATAAAAAATTTCTTGAATCACTTTTGCATGATATAGCTGCGCACAATGCTCGACGTGAGTTTGAAAAATCACGTGAATTGCATGGTTATTATCTGGCATTCAAAAGTGTATTTGATGCACTTAAAACTTCATCGGCGATTGATCATGAATCGGTTGCTTATCAGGATATTTGGATTGCTTCTCCCGATGATAAGGCGCTGTTTGTTTTCCGCGAACGCGATGGTGTACTTACCAAACGACAGGTTTTTTATTTTCCTTTGGGCGGGGCGTGCGATCAGGCCTCAGAATATTTTATGAGTTTTTATCGTACGTATGCACCGCCATCAATGGTTATGGTGAATTTCGATCTTGCCACTGCTCCTGATGTTATCAAAAATTTTATGCAAGAATGGCATCACAAGGATTATGCAACGACGATTGCGCATCCGAAGACAGGGCATGGGGCTGCGTTGATACGTCTTGGCCTTGCGCATGTGCAACAAGAACAACTCAAGCAATCGTCATTGTCACGTGCGCTTAAAGCACTTTTCAAAATATCATATGAGCCGCATGCCATTGATTGCTTTGATGTGTCTCATAAACAGGGACGAAATATTGTTGGTTCATGTGTGCGCTTTGTTGACGGAAAGCCAGATAAAAAGAATTTTCGTCATTTTATTATGAAAACCGTTGATCATAATGACGATTATGCCTGTTTACGCGAGATTGTTTTCCGCCGCTATAAGGATCGTAGCGAAATGCCCGATGTGGTACTTATTGATGGTGGCAAAGGTCAATTGAGTGCGGTTGCCGATCTTGTTGGTGATACCGAAATCGTTGCGCTTGCTAAACGCGAAGAGACTATTTTTTCTCGCCATCTGCCGCAGGGCAAAAAGCTTAATCCCAAAAAATTTGCAGACCAGATGGTGATTGCATTACGCGATTATGCCCATCATTTTGCGATTAGTTTTCATCGTGAGCACGAGCGGCGTGCTAACAGTTGATGTGCGTGTGTGCAGCGATCCAAGACCACCAGAGGCTTAATACCAGACATGCGCTTATTCCAAAAAATAGTTTAAGCTTGCGTACGATCATGCCTTTTGAGCCCTTTAATTACTCAGATTTTTGGGCAAACAGCTCCTTGATTGATGCAAAAGATCCTGCAAGAGCGCTTGTTTCATAAGGGACAAGAATGAGCTTACCGTTTTTATCTTTGGTTATCTCTGGAAGTGCTTTGATGTAGTTGACGGCAATTAAATAGGGGAGTGGATTTTCGTTAGGTACCGCCTTTTGTACAATTTGAATTGCTTGCGCTTCTGCATCGGCAAATAATTGACGTGCTTCAGCTTCACCACGTGCACGCGTAACACGTGCCTGATATTCGCCTTCAGCTTCCAAGATTGCGGCACCTTTTTTACCTTCTGCTTCAAGAATCATGGCGCGACGATCGCGTTCTGCGCGCATCTGTTTTTCCATGGCAGCTTGAATATCGCCAGGAGGTGTAATTTCTTGGAGTTCAACACGATTTACTTTGACGCCCCATTTATCAGTAGCATCATCAAGAACGTGGCGCAACTTTTCGTTAATTTTATCGCGTGATGTCAGCGTTTCATCAAGGTCCATGGCGCCTATGATGTTACGCATGGTAGTTTGCACAAGCTTTTCAACAGCTTGCGGCAAATTTGCCACTTCGTAGACGGTGGCTTTGGGATCGGTGATCTGGTAATACAGCAGTGCGCTGATATCAATGGTAATGTTGTCACGGGTAATAACGCTTTGGCGTGGAAAATCGTAAATCGCTTCGCGCAAATCAATGCGGTCGACATAGGAAGTATAACGGTAGGTTGCTTTACCACGAGAATCTTCTTTAACAAACGTCCACAAAATTGAGCGTGGCTGATCGATAAACGGAACTACAAAATGAATTCCTGGATCAAGAATGCGATAAAAATTCCCAAGGCGTTCAATAATAATGATTTCAGCTTGCCGTACAAGATACGTAGCTTTAAGGAGCGCGGTTACGGCAAAGATGACTAAAACGGCAAAAAATATGAGAAAATAGATCAACATGATGGTTCCTATTTAACAATGAGTTTATTGCCTTCAATACGAATAACTTTTACAAGAGTTCCTTTTTGCAAAATCTGTGGTTCTAAACAAACTGCCTGCCATTCTTCACCGCGTATTTTTACGCGACCGGTTTTACGTGGCTCAATAGTTTCGGTGACCGTGCCTTCTTGTCCTATGAGTGCATTAACATTGGTTGGCGTGTATTGTTTCCGTCCTGCAAAAAAATATTTCAGGATAATAAAGCTCAAAGAAGTTCCTCCTGCTGCCGTCCAACACTGGGTGATAATTGACGTATGCATAAATGCTCCCACTGCAGCGCTAAAAGCTCCGCAGGCAAGCGATAAGAATATAAAAAGACCGGGCGTGCCAACTTCAAACATAAGTAAAAAAAGCCCTGCAATAAGCCACAGGTAGCCAAGATATGGGGCAAGATCACTGCCATTGATCATCATAACGTTCCGTTCGTTAGGTTAAGGATGGTACACAACTCTCGAACGATAGGATCGACAAAAAGTTGCCATTGATCATCGGCGCACAGTCCGATTTCAATAATAAGTGCAGGAGCGGTGATACCAACAAGTGGCTTGAGTGGTAGCCCATACGTTCCATTACAGAGGAAATTTTTTTGGTAATCAGATGCGCTGAGTGCATTATTGAGTGATTGTGCGATGCTTATTGACCGTCCGATGTTATGAAAATGTGCATGAGCAATAGGCGTAAAAGCGTATGGTTGTGCAGCGCGTTGCGCTTTATCAATGAGGGGATCGTGTTCGTGGTAGTAGATGGTAAGAGAAGGTTTTTCGCCGTCATCTTTGGTGCATTGTATGCGTAAGAAAAAATCAACGCCCAGCCGGTTAGCAAATGAAGCATTTTGTAGAGGGATAATCTCTTCGCCAGGGGCGCGGGTAAGAATGACACGTACGGTATTTGAGTAATTTTCGAATGCTATTTTAAGAGCCTCAGCGCACTTAAACGTCTCAGCTCGCTCAAAAACTGTCCACAGTTTGCGACCAGTTTGTTGCGCATGGCCAGCAGGATCGATCATGAGGGTGAAGGGCATGAGCGGGACGATACCCGCGATTATCATCAAGAAGAATATTTTTGTAATATGCATGATTTTCATAATCTTCCCCATTCGAACGTCAAAAAACATCTGGTAGCGTAACAAAAACCCTGTGCTATGCAAGTTTGGCTACTTTAGTGGCATAAAAAAAAGGGGGGCCCTGTAAAAAAGAGCCCCTTGGTGTAACTATTGCATAATTAAAGACTGAAGAATTAGCGAGGAAGGACACGCTACCAAGAAGAAATGAAAGTGGCAAGAAAATTTTAAAAATAAGGGCTCACGAAAAGTGAGCCCTACTGAACTGTTTTTAGATGCATTAAGCGGCTGCGTGTGCAGTTTGGTTGTTCAGTGCCTCTTGAGCTGCTTGCAAAATAGTATTGCTAAATCCTGCATTTTGAAGCAATTGTAACGCAATTTTCTGATCGGCAATACCGGCATCCAAAATATAGGTTGGCGTGATTTTACCATCCGGATGAATCACAACGCTTACTTTGAAGTTTTTGAAGACGCCATCAGTTGCTTTTTCAAGCTCGGTAAGCTGTTTGTAGTGAGTGGCGACAAGGCACATACTTTGAGGAAATGTCGCAAGACATTTAGCAATACCAAATGCGCCAGCAGATCCTTCTTCCTGATTGGTTCCGGTGAAAATCTCATCCATGATAACGAAGCTGAACTCTCCTGGCTTATTGAGTGAATTAATCGAATTAAGAAGAGCCTGTGCACGGTTCATTTCAGCCTGATACAACGACTCTTTGCCAATAGTATCTGCGATATTCAGGTAGGTACCAATCTGAGTGAATGGGGTAAGGGTCATTGCTTGTGCAGGCGCGATACCAAATGTTTGTGCCATGATAATGGCGAGCACCACTGATTTAAGTGCAGTTGATTTACCGCCTGCATTAGGGCCGGTGATGATTGCGTTGCGTGCGCCATGTGCTGCGCCAAGTTCAATATTGTTGACGACAACTTTGGCGGGATTCAACATCGGATGCCAGAAGCCATCAATTTTAAGGTAAGGGGTCGATGCGTTTGTTTGATAGTTGACGAAGCAATAGCGTCCAGATGGATTACAACTTACAAGTTTTGTGATGGCTAAATAAGCATCAAGTTTACCAGCAAGTTGCAGGACATTGGCAAATTCATCTTTGGTGCTTTGCATAAGCTTAAAAGCAGCAAGCGCGTTGCCTTTAAATGAGAAGAAGGAAGGCTTGCCATGCATGGTGTTGGTGTCGAGGAGTCGCAAAAGTTCTTTAAGTTGGGCTTGCTGTTCAGTGGAGCGAGTTTGGATTTGTGCCGAGTGATTAAGGCGTATTTTGTTGAGCGTCTGATCGGCTGATATAATTTTAATGAGTTCGCCTACTGCATCAACATAAGAAGTTACGCCGATCATTTTAGCCTGAATGATGTTGCTCACGCTGTTGAACTGACGCGCTTGATTGATTCGGTTAAGTGTTGGCATGACATAGAAAAAAGTGAAAATTGCGGCGAAAATGGCTAGCCAAAATGTGACAACGATTTTTGAATCAAGAGATGAATCACCATGATAAAAATTAAATAAGTTGGAAGCTCCTTTAACCGTTCCCTCGTATGCGCCTCGCAAGAACACTTGATAAATATTTAAAAACGATGGCGATTGCATCGATTGTGCAATTTGTTTGATAATTGAAGGTGGAAAAAAGTTAATGATACCCTTGATAAGTCCAATAAACGAGTTTACTCGTTCCTCTATTGGTGGGGGTTGTAAGCCGAATGCTTGTATTTGCATATCCTGTATCTGCATATACCCCCTAAGGAAAGGAGCTAACTTATCGATGATGGCCATGATATTCCGATTGAATTGGACAGGATTTTGCGCTGCTTGCTGCGCGTAATTTTGGACTGCCTCTGGTAAGTTCGCAAAATCATAGTGAGTTTTATTGACAACCACTTTGCATAACGCGGTTGTTGCAGCCATTATACACAGGGGTAGCCCAATGCTCCACCACAGTGGACTGCCAACTGTTGTCCAAAGAGTGGATGCGTTATTAGCTGCAGAACTTGTATTGAGGCCTGAAAGGTTGGTGCCAAAATAAACTTGGTTAAAAAATTGATCTGTTGTTTCATCCACGTTTTTCCAGAACCATAGCAATTCGTTTTCAGAGGCTCTGATTTTTTTTAAATAATCATCAACACGTTTTACGAGTCCAGGATTTTTGATCAGGGTCTTGATAATTTCTTGTCGCGATTGAAGTTCTGTAATATCAGTTTTTGGTTCGAGGAGCATGCGTTGCAGCTCAATTTTGCCGAATGCAGTTACGGTGTGGTCAACAGCACCAAAGATATGGTTTTTCAACTCAGATTGTCCGCCGCAAAATATTTCAAGGTCGTGCAGGACATCAGTGCTGAGTGTTGGGCATACTTGAGATTGAGCTTGCTGATGCATGAATTTGTATATGAGCTCAAGCTTTTCAACTTCGCCAACCGCTGGAAGTTCAATGTCGGATGCTTTCAACGCAACCGTGGAGCTCTCGGCTTTTGTAATTAGAGAATCGACCTTCTTCTCGTTGCGTTGTTGACGTTCTGATTCAGATAACTTTTCAGCCTGTGCTTCTTTAACGAGTGATGGCAAATAAGCTTGTGCAAGCTTTTCATATGATGAAACGAATGCTTTTTGTTCTGGCTCTGCAGCGAGAAGTGGTTGATGGAGAAGTGCATAAAGCGAGAAAACAAGAAGCGAGGCGATGTGGGTTTTCTTGGAGCGAATCATATTAGTTATCATACAATTTCCTACGTGAATGACTGAAAAGATAACAATAAGGGGGCTGTAAAAATGCTTTTGTATTCAGAGGGGCTTGCAATTTTGGCAAGCCCCTCTGAATAGTTTTAGACGTATTACGCAGCTGCTTGCGGTACCGATTGACGTGCTAACGCTTCTTTTGCAGCTTGAAGAATATCTTGATCAAATCCAGATTTCTCAAGCATGAGTAATGCAATCTTTTGATCAGCAATACCGTCTTGAAGACGATACGTTGGGACGATGTTGCCCTCTCGATCTATATCGACACTGACCTTACAGTTCTTGAAAACGCCATGAGTTATTTTTTCAAGCTCAGTAAGTTGTTTGTAGTGTGTGGCAACCAAGCAGATATTTTGTTGTTGTGCTGCAAGACATTGAGCAATACCAAAAGCTCCAGCAGAGCCTTCTTCAGGATTGGTTCCCGTAAATATTTCGTCCATAATAACGAAACTAAATTCACCAGGCTTAAGCGAGCGAATTGAATTGAGCAGTTTGCGCGCACGATTCATTTCTGCTTGATAAAGTGATTCTCTGCCCGTTGCGTCGGTGATGTTTAAGTAGGTGGCAATTTGAGTGAATGGCGTAAGCGTCATTGATTTTGCCGGAGCGATGCCAAACGTTTGTGCCAAGATGATGGCAAGGGTGATCGCTTTGAGCGCGGTGGATTTACCACCGGCATTTGGACCGGTAATAATAGCATTACGAGCGCCCGTTGCATTGCCAAGTTCTATAGTATTGGCAACGACGTTTTGTGGATTGAGTTCAGGATGCCAGAATCCGTCGATTTTAAGATAAGGGGTTGGCGTATTGGCTTGATAGTCGACAAAGCAATACGGGGCATGAGCGTATTGAGCATGCTTTTTGTAGAGTTTTGCAATAGCCAAATAGGCGTCAATCCTACCAACAGCGCGCATGCTATCGACAAAACGGTCTTTGATTTCTTGCATTATGTTAAATGCAGTCCAGACGCGTCCCTTGTACGAAAAATATGATGGAGTTTGCGCAAAAGTATTTTTTGCAAGTAATGAGCGCAGCGCTTGCTTTTCGCTATCGCTTTCTTGCTGTAGTGCGCTAAGAAGTTGTGCTTCGGGAAACAATTTAAGAAGTTCTTTTTGTGGCACAAGGTTGGAGCCAATCTTTTGGAGCGATTTGAAGCAAGCGGCAACGCCATTTAGTTTCGCATGAACACTATTACTATGATTATTATAATCTTTGGCCCCCGAAGCCCCAGCGTTATAACAAAAATAGGCCGAGGCAAGTCCAATACTACCGCATAATAAGGTAACAAGATGTGTCTTTAACTGAGCCATTCCAGCTCCTTGGCCTCTGGCTTCGTTATTATAAGCCATATGCAACCAACTCGCACAAGCGAGCAGTCCTATAAATGAAACAAAAATCGGAATACTTATTGTTTTGTTAAACGCTGCAATCTCGAGTACCAATGGGTTCTTGTTGAGTATTGACAATGGCTCTTGCCAATTTATCTGTTGTTGCAACCAAATTTCAAAATCCTCATCAAATTGACGCCAGAACCAGGCAAGCTGGGCCTCATTTTTTTTAAATTCACCTAAATACGTGTCAAGCGATGTAACAAGTTCTGGGTGCGCCAAAAATTGTTTAATGATTTGTTGCCGTTTAATGAGCTCGTCTTTATTGGTGATGGGTTCAAGTAACATTTTCTGGAGTTCTATTTTCCCCAGTGTCGTTACCGTGTTATCAATGGCCCCAAAAACGTGATGGTCTGGAGTTACCGCTGAGCCGCAAAAGACCTCAAGATCCATAAGGACATTATCATTAAATCGCGGAGATAGTTCTTTGGGGTATTGGTTTTTTAGTGTGCTTGATACAAGTTGGTAATTTGCGACGGTGTTTATGGGATATTCACGTAATGTAGGAAACGGGTTGAGAGGACTCTTTTGCTTCCTTTGTTCTTTGTTGTATTGTGCGATTTCATTGCGTTCTTTTTCTTCAGCCAGCGATTGTTTAACCAAAGATGGCAGATAGACCTGCGCAATTTTTTCGTAAGCAGTAGGAATCTCAGGTGCTTTTTGTTCCGGCTCTGCAGCGAGAAGCGGTTGATGGAGAAGGGCATAGAGCGAAAAAATAAGAAACGAAGCGATGTGAGCTTTTAATTTGTGAAGAAACATGAAATCTTTCGTGGTTCGAGCAGCCAATAAAATTACCGGCGGTTACTATAGCACAGAATGAATAAGAAGCAATAATGACGGCTATGCGCTTAAAAGTCTTATTCAGAAAGAAAATTTTTATGGGGATCTGGCCCCCCCGTACCAGAGACGTTCCCACAACAAAGGCATTCCCGCCGGCGCCAAGCTATCCGTAGTAACTAACAGAGCGAAGTTGGAGGCTATGGTGGGCAGGTACCGCGGAGGCGGGAATCTAGTAGTAAATAGGGGCTGAAAACTGGGTTCCCGTCTTCACGGGAACGACGTGCTCTCGAGCGGACGGTACGGCTTTACTTGGGCCCGCCCGACGTAGCCACCTGGGCGTAGTCGGGACGAACGTAAGCCTTTGGGCGAATGTTTTTTTACGATGCTATTGATGGCTGGAATGCAGGTTGCTGCACTATCTCAGTTAATAAGTTCGATAAGAATGTTGCATGCGGGGTTATGCGCATTTCTTGGGCTGGTGCTATGCCACATGTGTGTGCCATGATGATGGCAAAGGTAGTTGCTTGAGGCCCCGATAGTGATGAATCAAGTGGGTGCCAGAGGCCATTGATGGCAATATCTGGCGTTTCTTGCTCGACATAATCAACAAAGCAATAATGATTTTGTTGAGCATCAATGCTTTTTCGGTAAAGCTTTGCAAGAGAAAGATAGGCATCAAGTGTGCCGACCGTGCGCATGACATCAATATAACGATCTTTGATTTCATGCATCATCTTGAAAGTGACAAAAACACGTCCTTTATTTGAAAAGAGCGAAGGAGAATCTTTGAATGTGCCTGAAGAAAGTCTTCTGCAGAGCTCTCTTTTTTCATTATCATCTTTATAGCTTAATGATCCCAAAATATTTTTATCTGAAGCCAGTAGTGCTAGAGACTCTTTTTGTGTAAAGACATTTGACTTGATATCTTGCAGCGCCTGCATACAGCGGGCTATGCCGATCATTTTCTTTTGAATGGCATTGCTCAAATTATGGTAGTTTTTTGCATAACATAAACTGCGTTCGTTGGATAGGTAGAACATGAAAACTGCAACAAATGCTAAGAATGTTGCGCTGAAATATCGCATCATTTTCACCTGTGCATTCGGTGCATCATTATGCAATATCGATATTAGGTTAACAACGCTTCCACTAAGAGATAACAATGAAAAGAAGAAAGTAAACCAAGGTCCTAGGATAGTGGTAAAAAGTGCATCTAATTCAAGAATAAATGTGCTTTTGTTAAATGCAGCTAAATCTAATAGCGGCGTCTTTTCCCAATAAATTCTTTGTAACGATGCCTCAAAAAATTCGTCCGTTTGGTGCCAAAACCAAGCAAGGTCAGCTTCATACTGCTTGATTTTTTGTAACGATGTTTCAAGCGATTTAATAAGATTAGGATTCTCAGCCAATTGCTTGATAAGTTTTTGTCGCCGTTGCAGCTCTTTACTATCGGAGATTGGTGTAATAAGCATTTTTTGTAATTCAATTTTGCCCAGCGTTGTTATGGTGTTATCAAGTGTGCCAAAAACATGGCGGTCAAGCGCTCGAGATGTTCCACAGAGAAGTTCAAGATCTGCAAGTACGGCGTCAGTGAGGTGCGGTACCACTTCTTTCGCGTAATGTGTTTGCAACATGCTGCAAAAAAGACGATAGGTTTCAACGTTGCCAATCGTGACTTCTTTAATCGATGGGGTTAAATTAAAAAGTTCTTCATCGTTGTTTTGTATCCTGTTAGCCGCACTAATTTCTTTTTGCGCTTTTTCTTCAGCAAGTAAGGCTTTTGTCAGTGAGGGAAGATGGGCCTGAGCAATTTTTTCGTAGACAGTAGGAATCACGGATACGTTTTGTTCCGGCTCTGCAGCGAGAAGTGGCTGATGAAGAAGGGCATAGAATGACAAGAGAATCAGCGAAGCAAGACGTACTTTTATTGTTTGAAAAAACATAAAATCTTTCGTAATTCAAGCGCTTAGTAAAATTACTGTCGGCTACTTCGGCTACTATAGCACAACATGAATAAGAAACAACGCGTACAGCGGGCTTATTGTTTCTTATTCATAGAGAAAATGTTTATATGAAATTAGCCAAGAAATCGTTTAAAAAATCCTGAGATACCACCCGAATTTTGTTGACTGGCGTTACCAAGCTTTTCGGCATAATTTAAAAGTGCGGTTTTGGTTGCCTCATCAAGTCTGCTTGGAATATCGCAGTTGGTGATAATGACCAAGTTGCCACGTCCTGAACCGCGTAATTTGGCAAATCCCTTATCTTCAACAATAATTTCTTTGCCAACGTTGCATCCGCGAGGGATTTTGATGCTTTCTTTTGAACCATCAATGTTTTCAATCTCAATCTGACATCCCAGAACAAGTTGTGGGTAGGTGAGATTGAGTATGGTGACAAGATCGTTATTTTTTCGTGAAAATGCTTTGTCCTGTTGAACTTCAACGGTGAGATACAAGTCTCCGGAAGATCCGCCAAAAACTCCTGCATCTCCTTTGCCCATGATGCGGAGCTCTGCTCCATGATAAATGCCAGCAGGAATCGCTACCATAAGCTTTTCATGCCGTTGAATGCGCGATTGCCCGCGGCATTCTGAGCATGGATTGGTGATTCTAAAACCTTGTCCATGGCAGGTTGAACAGGGTTGGCTGAGGGTGAAAAAACCTTGACGATGTAAGATGGTTCCGCTGCCGGCGCAGGTGGCACAAACGCTTGGTTTTGAACCTTCTTTGCATCCACTGCCTTTACACAGTTCGCAGGCTTGAAAATGGTAAATGCGAATCTCTTTTTGGCAACCAAGATATGATTCTTTAAGCGAAATGCTGATGCTTTGCGCAAGATCCTGTCCACGTTGTGCTGCAGGCGCTGAGCGTTTGGCTTGGCGACGGCCTGCTGGGCCCGCGCCAAATAAATTTTCAAAAATATCTCCAAAGCTTTCAAAGATGTCTTCCATGTTTTCGTAATGGCCAGAGGTCCCTTGCGTTGCGGCGTGTCCAAATTGATCATACTGGCGGCGCTTATTGGCGTCTGAGAGTATTTCGTAGGCTTCGGCAGCTTCGCGGAATTTTGCCTCAGCTTCCTTGTTGTTGGGATTGCGGTCGGGGTGATACTGAAGGGCAAGCTTGCGATATGCCTTTTTGATTTCTTCAGGTGAGGCTTTGCGTTCAACGCCAAGAACTTCGTAATAATCTCTTTTTGTGGTCATACACCATCCAATATTTTGGTTAGAGAATCAATTTGTAAGTAATTTTAAAGTATAACTTTAAGGTCGTCGGTCTTCAAGAAATGTGCTTTTTAAACGATATATTGCCGAAGAGGGGACTCGAACCCCTACCCCTTGCAGGACTAGACCCTGAACCTAGCGTGTCTACCAATTTCACCACTTCGGCGTACAGAACAAAATAATGTAAAAGACCCCTAAATGGTAACAGTTTTTTGGGCTTTTTGCCACTCTGATACCGGTTGTTCGGTCAAACGAATTGCTAGAAGTTTTTGCAGTTTTGCTGTTGAGGCCTGGGAACGCTGAATATCTCCGGGACGAGTTGGTTCAAAGATAAGCTCAGTGTGATGGATTCCTAGTTCCTGTTCGAGTTGGCTGATAAGTTCTCGTAAACTTATGCTTGTGCCGGATGCGACATTGAAAATGTCTCCGTACAAGGCAGGATACATGCCGGCTGCCAAATTGGCTTCAACAACATTGACAACATTAATAAAATCACGTGTTTGCGTGCCATCGCCGTAGATAGTTAGAGGGCTTCCGGCACGTAAAAGATGCGCAAATTTTGCACGGACGGCTGCATAGGGGCCCTGCGGATTTTGCCGTTCCCCATAAACATTAAAATAGCGGAGAATTGCCGTGTTCATACCATAGGTGCGGGTATAGTGTTGGCAGAGTTGCTCGCCACGATATTTGCTGATGGCGTATGGCGATTGTGGATGGGGCGTATCAGTTTCGTCGCAAAGCCCATCTTTGGCACCATAGATTGCTGATGAAGAGGCATAGACAAAGGTTGAGGCGAGATTTTTCTTACTTGCTTCAAGCATATTCTGGGTGCCATCAATGTTAATGCGATAGCAAAGATCGGGATTGCTGACCGATTCGGGAACGGAGATAAGGGCGGCTAAGTGAAAAACGATGTCCTGTTCGAGCGATGCTTTAAAACAACTATACGAAGAGCGTACGTCGGCATACATAATGTTGATTGCATGAACGACTGTTTTAAGATTACGCAGTGAGCCGGTGGTAAAATTATCAAGGATAGTAACGTGAGCTCCAAGACCGACGAGTTTCTCTACAAGGTGTGAGCCTATAAATCCGGCGCCACCAGTGACTAAAACGCGCTTGCCCTCATAAAATCGTTGCATTGTTTCCATGGCGATTTCTCCTTTTTGCATACTATCTGGGCGGTTTGATATCCCTCGATGACTGCTTCTTGCATGCTTGAGTATTTCCATGCGCCATAGCGCCCTATCGAATAAATATCCATAGCGCGCAATGAGTCGAGTATTTTATCAATGTTGTGCTCCCGCCATGCGGTGTAGATAACATAAGCATGATCCAGCGTGAGTATATTTTTTACCATGATGTTGCGTTCTGATAATCCCCAAAAATCCAAAATTTGAGCGATTGCGTGATGTGTTTTTTCGGCGATAAGATGCGGCGACGTTTGTTTGGGATGGTATGAAAATTCTGCATACAATGAGCTACGTCCCGCAGGCGCCATTGCTGGGCAAATGTTATGCCAGTAACCAATGCGATGCCATGGATACGCAGGTTCAGGAAAATAGGTCCAATGCCAGTGCGTGGGAAGCGAGGTAGTAAAGCCAAGGTTGATGTTAACGATCGCATTGCAGACAAGCTTTGATGCGTAATGATCAAGCGGTAAGCGTGATGAAGGCGTTAAAAGACGAAGCAGCTGATTAAGTGGCATGGTTGAAATCAATGTTGTATATCGTTCGTGTGTTCCATCGACGTAAAAAATTGTTTTGGTGATTGGATCAATCGCTGAAATAGTACGGGAAGTTGTAATGGCGCTTGAGAGCGTGCTGCATAAACTTTTGATAACGATTTCAATGCCGCCAGTGCGTGGATAATAAAAGCTGCTGTTATAACCAACTTGAGCATGTTGGTGGGGGGAAATTGCTCCGTCGATAATTGCTTTAAGGTTGGTTGAGGGGACAAACCTTCCGGTCCATGAAGGATGCATGCGACGGACATCATATGCTGCAAGCTTGTGATTAAAGGGGAAGAAGAAATGGTTGCCAAAGCCGCGACCAAAATATTTAAGTACCCAGGCGTAAAAACTCTTTGGATTTCTAATATGTGTTGCGCGTTGTACATACTCTTCAATGCATTCGGCGATGACATTGGCTGGTAGTCCATAAAGATTCATTTGAAAGGGGTATGGGGTATAGGTATTATGCGAAAAAATTGATGATAAACGAGTGACTGTCATAAGGTGTTCGTACCCGACAACATCAGTGAGAAATTTATTGAAAAGAGGATGATTGCAGTGCAAAAAGTGCCCCGTGTAATCAAAGGTAAAGCCGTTATCTGATTCAGAGCGCAACAGACCGCCGGGGCGTGCATTTTTCTCTGTAACGGTATAATCAAAAAACTTATTTTGTTCAAGATAATATGCGGTACTCAGCCCTGTAAGACCAGCACCAATAATGACAACATGAGCCACTCACCATCCTTTTTTATTGCGTGGAATGCAATAATTTCATGGGTAAGAATAACAGGATGTGTGATGAAAGCAAAGATGGGGGGCTCTGCATCATTCTTTATGAAGTGCGACAAGTTCTGAAAGCTGTGCGTCAGCGACAACAAATTTGCCGTGTTTAATAGTGCTTTCAGCTTCCTTAGGGTAGCTGACTACCAAATAATAATTATCAACGGCAACTACTTTTTTATCCGGTGCAAAAATGAGTTGTTGATGTGATGGGCTCCATATGCCATCACAGATGAAATTTCCTTGGATGGGGAGTACGGCAGAATCGCGCTCTTTTTTCTGATACAATGCGGCGGCAAGTTGTTTGATTTGTTTTCCTTGCCACTGCAAAACGATTGAAGAAAGCTTGAGTGGCTGTTTGCTTCGTAAGGTAAGAGAGCAGGTCCAGGCCCATTTTTCTTTGTTAAAGGTGACCTCGGGTGCGTGAACGGAATATTCGTGCCAGGTGGTTGTTGCGCTTAAAGAAAAGACGTCATAAGAAGGGTGAACCGCCATGATTCCTAGACAGCGCGTTAGAAATCCAAAATCCATGGTGATGCACATGAAGCAGATAAGCATTTTTTTCTTCATGGCTATCCTCCATAACAGGGCCGATATTCATAACACTTTTTAGTGTACATGGTCTTGGTAAAAAAAATAAAGGGAATGTTAAGCTTAAAAATTAGCGGTGTCGGCATAAACATGAATAATGCGGCCAGTAACGTAGTTTTTGGTGCCAAAATGTTGTGGCAGCGGAGGAAATGGGCTTGCAAGTTTGGTGTTTTCCATGATCATAGTATCGATTTCGGTATATCCGGTAGATTGAAGCAGCGTGCTGTTGGCAATGGCTCCATGTTCATCAAGAGTAAATTCAATGACTGCCTCCATGCGTGGAGGATAGTGCGCCATCATGCGTCTACTAAAATTTTGCTTCCATGCAGCTTGGAGGCACCAGCTGATGTTCGATTCGTATGAAAGATATTTAAGTTCTTCAAAGCTTGGTCGCTTGTTAGGATCTCCATCACGATCAATAAGATCGGTGCCTTCTTCGCCGTAATGCTTTTCGATAAAGCCCTTAGTAAGTGCAATGATGTTGCGTTTGGGTTGCTTTTCAGCGCTGCGCGCTCCGCGTATGCGAATGCCACCAGGACCACCAATGAGACGATCTTCGCGTTGTTCAGATACATGACTTATTGATTCATCTTGGCCGTGAGCACGATGATATGTTGGTCGTGAACTGCTTGTTGGAAGAGCGCCAGATTGAAAGGCTCCTAATTTTTCTTGAAGATCACGAATATGCGCAATGCGTTCTTCTACGCTTTGTTCTCCGGCCTGCGGCGGTTGATCGGTAACTTTTTGAGCCTGAGCAACAATTTTTTGTGGCGTTGGCTCAAGTACCGTTGGCGCTGGATTTTGAGTTTCTCTACTTGTTGTTACCGGTGGCGGAGTCGGTGCTTTTTGCTGCGGGATTGATGTAATTTCTTTGGGCTTTTGTGATTGTTGCTGTACGGGGGTGCTTATCGGTTGCTCTTGCGGCGCTACTGATGGAGCGGTTTCAATTTTTTTATGCGGTTGTTTGGCTGTTTGAGAGGTTTTCTTTGCTCCTGCGCCTTCTTTGCCTTCTGTTGCTTGTGATCGTGCTGCTTGTCCAACGGGGCCTTCAAGCGTTGTGGGAACTGCTAATGGTTGCGGCTGAGGTGGTGTAGGTGGTTCTTCAAAAATAACCCAGCCGAAGTTTGATTTTGGTGCGCGTAATCTGGCGGGAAGCCCGCGATCTTGTTGTTTTTTTAGCGCTCGTAACGACGCACATATTTGTTCATGTTTGGCATCAATCTTTCTCTTGTTTATTTCATTTTTTTTATCGGAAGATGGCGTTGTAAGTGCGTCAGTAATGCGTCGGAGGTTGGCAAAAAATGTGTGGTGGTAGTCGTAGCGGAAAAAAAACATCATGAAAACGAGGTGAATGAGTAAAGACAAAAGCACGAAAAGAAGTAGTTTCTTTTTATTGCTGGTGAGCCATGAGCGCATGCTTTCTTTTCCCATCTCTACTTCCTTTTTGCTTTTACCTCCTAGCGTACGTGACGTATCGCATGCCTGTCAAACAGC
>JBAZHB010000006.1:0-34726 GCA_041652535.1 Candidatus Babeliales bacterium | reverse complement strand
ATTGTACGATCTAATCCAGATCCAACATTAATGCATTCACCAATATCCTGATAATCACATGTTTCTGTTATAAACAGAGCAGCTTGCGCAAGATCATCGACATGCAAAAATTCACGAAAGACAGAACCACTTCCCCACAACGTCATTCTCGTTTCATCAACGCCAATACGATGCAAAAGTGCTTTAATCTCTTTTCGATCAGATACTTCGCTCAGGGTCAAACCAAATCCAATACCATAACACGTTAAATCCTCATAGAGCGCTTTGTAGTCTTCTTGCATCAATAATTTAGCCAGATGGAGCTTGCGTATCAGCGCAGGAAGAACATGCGCTGTTTCAAGATTAAAGTTGTCATAAGGACCATATAAATTAGTCGGCATAAGCGAAATAAAATTAGTACCATACTGTTCGTTATAATAACGACACAGTTTAATCGCTGCGATTTTTGCAAGTGCATAAGGTTCATTGGTTGGCTCTAAGGGGCCGGACAAAAGATATTCTTCTTTGAGCGGTTGGGGCGCATGTTTTGGATAAATACACGAAGAACCAAAATTAATAAGTTTTTTAACTCCATAAAGATGAGCTGCATGAATCACATTGGATGCAATCATAATATTGTCATACATAAATTCGGCTTTGTATGTGGCATTGGCGCCAATACCACCAACCTTTGCCGCAACAAGAAAAACATACTCCGGCTGTTGCGTAGCAAAAAAATCATTCACCTGCAGCTGCTTGCGTAAATCAAGCTCTTGAAATGACCGTAACACAAGATTGGTATAACCATTACGCGTCAGTTCTCGTATAAGAGCAGAACCAACAAGACCTTGATGTCCTGCAACATAAATTTTTGACGTGTGCAACATCATGACATATCCCTATCATCCTGCTGTTGCAAGGTAAAATCATGATTTGTGTAGGAAAAATTCTTAGCTTTGCAAATGTTTATTCCTTGCCCGGGAGAATCAATACCAAGGTATTTGAAATCATAGTCAACCATGATGGCAATAAGCTCATCAAACGTAATACGCGGTTGCCAACCAAGTAAGCTGTGCGCTTTTGATGCATCTGCCTGAAGATGATC
The DNA here is from genome assembly GCA_041652535.1 of Candidatus Babeliales bacterium. GTDB lineage: Bacteria > Babelota > Babeliae > Babelales > RVW-14 > UASB124. The sequence continues at coordinate 33,642 of JBAZHB010000006.1, read as the reverse complement.
AACTTCAGATGGACGAAAATACCGTGGGTCAACTTCAATAACACAATCACCGGGTTTGAAATAAGGCTTCCATTCGCTGGTACAATTATCAATTACTGCACGTTCCGTAATTCCTGATCCAACCCAAGTCACCACAATACCGGCATATGCACATGCTTTTTCAACAAAAGTTCGCACCGTATTACTTTGGCCTGTACCAATAACATAGTCATCAGGACGATCCATCTGTAACATACGCCACATAAGTTCAACATATTCTGGCGCAAAGCCCCAATCTCGCTTGGTATCAAGATTTCCAAGATACAATTTTTTTTGTTTTCCGAGCCGCATAGAAGCCAACGCACGCGTAATTTTACGTGTCACAAAAGTTTCTCCACGGCGAGGACTTTCGTGATTAAATAAAATTCCATTACACGCAAACATGCCATAAGCTTCACGATAATTAATGGTCATCCAATAGGCATATGCTTTTGCTGCTGCATAAGGACTACGTGGATGAAACGGCGTTTGTTCGTTTTGTGGTGCGGGAGAAGCCCCAAACATCTCAGAAGAGGATGCTTGATAAAATTTTACCGAATGACGTATACGACGAATTGCTTCTAAGATTCTTGTCGTCCCCAACCCGGTTACCTGTCCCGTGTATTCGGGCATTTGAAATGATACTTTTACATGTGTTTGTGCCGCTAAATGATACACCTCATCAGGCTGTATGGCATCGACAAGTGCTGTCAAAACGCCCGTATCAGTGAGATCGCCATAGTGCAAAAATAGTTTTCGCTCTTTATCGTGTGGATCGTGATAGAGGTGATCGATGCGTTGAGTGTTAAACGTCGATGCACGACGAATAATCCCATGAACCTCATAATTTTGAGTGAGCAAAAACTCTGCGAGGTATGAACCATCTTGACCGGTAATACCGGTAATCAACGCTCGCCTCATCTTCATCTCTCCTTAAATTTTCTGTTTATTGCTTACAACAGAAAATCAATGCTCCAGTTCCGCCCTTCTCACTACATTTTCTTGCATAATCCGATCAAATGTTATGGGGACAACAGATCTCTGTTCAATCTTATAAATTTTGTCACAACGTGAAATAGTACTTGTTCGATGGGCAACAATCACCAGTGTCACCGTCCGTGCTAGCTGATAAATTTCGTCCATGATACATGATTCAGTGTCATGATCAAGAGCTGAAGTTGCTTCATCAAGAACCAATAGCTCAGGATCGCCATAAAGTGCACGTGCTATGGCTATCCGCTGTCTTTGCCCACCACTTAATTTAACGCCACCCTCGCCAACGCGCGTATCAAAACCCTGCTGAGTGCATAAAAAATCATAAATATTTGCACGTATAAGAACTTCACGAAGCTTTGACTCATTAAAAGCTCGTCCAAAGGTAACGTTCTGTGCAACCGTTCCATCAAATAAATATATTGTCTGCGGAATATAACCAATCTTCTTTTGCCATGAAGCCCGACACGTATCATCAATCAGCGTGCCATCAACACACATCGTACCGCTACGTGGTGAATAAAGACCCATGAGAAGATCCATAAGTGTACTTTTGCCAACCCCACTCGCGCCAACAAATGCTACGCGCTCTCCTCGCTTAATAATTAAATTGATTTCAGTCAAAATGTCATGCGATGAATATCCAAACGATACATTGTGTAAGCAAATTTCATGTGCAAAAGAAACCTTACCAAATTTTGATAATTCTATTGGCCGCTTCAGAAAATCAGATATTCCCTGCACGGCATGTCGATGGAAACTTATTTGATGGAAACTCGTTAAAATTTTGTTTATCGAAGGAAGCAAGCGATAAAACGCAAGCGCATACATCGATACCATAGGAATAATAAATGTCGCATTATTGTAGTAATACACTACATACATCATCACGCTTACAAGAAGAACAAATCCTATTGTTTCCAAAATAAATCGTGGAGAACTTTGCAATACTGCATACATTGTTTGTGCAAGTGACTGCTGATGTGTTGCAAATGAGAAGCGATCAACTGCCAACGCTCCTGAATCTCCTAGTTTAATAAGCTTAAAATTGCCATAGCTCTCATTAAAAATCTTATTACTTTCAAGCGAACAGTCATGAGTTCGTTTCCCAATACGAACAATAGCACGCGAGAATATTTTAATTACCGCCATGCTTTGCAGCGTCAGGAAAATTGTTAAAATTGCTGTCATTTTCCAATTAATCCAAAATAACATTCCGTAAATACAGGCAACGGTAAAAAATTCTGACATCAGCGTTAATAACGATGTAATAAGATGCATAACAGCGCCACTATGACCAAAAATTACCTGCCCAACAGCAGCAGAATTGTTATTAACAAAATCACCGTAAGGAAATTTAAGAAAATGCGAAAAAAGAATTACTGAACAGCGATGATATATCGATTGAGCACAACGTGACGTTAAATATGCATGTGCAAGACCAATAAGCCCACGTACAAAATAGAAAATAATTAATCCTATACCCATGGCCACAACAAAATACACCGGTGATGAACACCCAAGAATGGTATATGCCCATCGGCAGAGAGTGCTTTTTGAAATGTAATCAAAATTGGTTGCAACTGAAATAAACATCATAACGGCAGAAATACTTATCGTTTCGATACACGAAACAATAATTGAAAATAGCAGCAATCCAACAAGCGTCAATTTGTCACGCCGCGTAAAAAGGTACGTAAAAAGCTGCAAAATTTTCATATATTAATCAGCTCATCGATGATAAAAAGCGGCCGCGCTTTAACCTCTTGGAAAACTTTTCCAATATAAAGGCCAATAATCCCCAGGAAAAAAAGTGTGGTCGCAAATGAAAAAAGCATACATATAATCAGTGACGTCCATCCGGTCATCACTACATATCCATACAAATGCATACACAATGCAGCAGCAGTCCCAAGACAACACACCATAATTAAAAAAAGTGAAATAAAAATAATTGCATAGATGGGAACGGTAGAAAATGAAACAATATTTTCAAGCGCAAAAATGACGAGTTTAGTGTAATTATATTTTGACCGCCCCGATCCACGCGCACGACGGACGAATGGAACCGCTTTTTTGGGCAGACCAAGCCAATAAATAAGGCCTCGAACAAAAATAACGCGTTCATTAAACTGCTTAAGAAGCTCAACCACCTTGCGACTAATCATACAAAAGTCGCCAACATTACGTGGCATATCTACGCCGGTAAGCCATTTAAATATCGGATAAAAGAAGTATGAGGTAAGTTTTTTGAACCACGATTCGCTAAGCCTTTTTGTCCGCTGCCCATAAACAACGTGATAGCCGTTAACAAACTCTTTTTCAAATTCAAGAATAAGTTCAGGCGGATCTTGGCGATCTGCATCAATGAGTACAACCGCATCACCTTTTGTATGCATGATACCCGCAAATGTTGCCTGCTCATGGCCAAAATTACGCGCAAATGAAACAACTTTAATGTGCGCATTACGCTGGGCAAGATTTTTTAAAATTTGAAGAGAGGCATCTTTGCTTCCGTCATTCACCATAACAATTTCGTATTCATTGAAATGCTGCAATGCCTGACATATCGTAATAAGCTCATGATAAAGTGGAAGGATATTATTTTCTTCGTTGAATATTGGAACAACGATAGATAGTAATTTTTTCTTCATCCAACCCTCTTCAAGAATGAAGTAGCATGTGAACGCTGTTAATCCTAGCCCAACAAAAACAAAAGTAAACGGCCGCAAATCGTTTCATGGGATGCGCCGAAATAGCGCATCCCAACGTATTATATTAGATATCTAATAACCCAACCGTTTGTTCAACAGCATCAATCACAACTCCCGATTTCAACATCGCCGTCAAAGCATGAATATTCTTGTACAAAATGCGATCATCCTGAAGAAATGTTATTTTGCTACGAACAACATTTCTTGCCAGCTGCCCACCAAGGCCAGCAGCTTGTTCTCTTAAGTCCAAAGCCTGAACAGCAAGAAATAACTCTATAGAAACTACTGAAAAGGCATTATTCAAAATATCCATTGCTTTTCGCGCCGAAATCGACCCCATACTTACATGATCTTCTTGATTTGCACAGGTAGGAATCGAATCAACGCATGCAGGATGTGCAAGCACCTTATTTTCAGAGACAAGAGCAGCAGCGGTATATTGCACAATCATAAAACCAGAGTTAAGCCCACTTCCTTGCACCAAAAAAGCTGGAAGGCCACCATTCAGTTTAGGATCAAGCAAGCGAGCACTTCGTCGTTCAGAAATATCAGCTATTTCCGCTATTGCCATACCTAAAAAATCCATAGCTAATGCTATTGGTTGTCCGTGGAAATTTCCCCCAGAACAAGCAACTCCATCAAATATTAAAGGGTTATCGGTAGCAGAATTTATTTCAGTCTCTATTACTTTTTTTGCATAATTGTATGCATCTATTGATGCACCCATAACCTGTGGGAAACAACGAATGCTATAGCAATCTTGTACTTTCCCCTGTTGAGAATTTATTAATGCGCTCCCTTGCAATAAGGAACGAATATGTGTAGCACATTTAATTTGACCATCATGTGGACGTGCTTGATGAATTCTTGCATCAAATGGGCTTGAGCACGCTTTTAATGCATCAAAAGAAGCACATGCAGCAATAATGGAATTTTTTATCAAAACATTGGTGTCATAAAGCACCAGCGCTGCAACAGCCGTAAGAACAGCAGTCCCGTTATTCAGTGCTAACCCCTCTTTTGCCTGCAGCTGGATAGGCTCAAAATCTAACTGCCTTAAATAATCTTTAGTTTCAACACGCTGCCCCCGATAGAAAACTTCGCCCTCGCCTATCAAAACAAGCATCAAGTGCGATAATGGCGCCAAATCACCGCTCGCCCCAACAGAGCCTTGTTCAGGAACATAGGGATAAATCTCTTTATTCAACATTTCAACGAGTTTTTGTACCGTAAGCAATCGAATACCAGAAACCCCTTTAGCAAAGGTATTGATGCGCAAAACTAATGATGCTCGCACAACCTCCTCTGAAAGAGCTTTTCCAACACCAACCGCATGACTTCTAATTAAATTTGTCTGCAATTGCTGTATTTGATCTTGAGAAATAACAACATTTTCAAGAAGGCCAAAACCAGTTGTTAATCCATAAACAACTTTTTTTGCCTGTATCAAATCATCAACTTGTTTTCGAGAGGCTTCAATTTTTTGTATGGCTTCATCAGCAAGAACAACTTTAAATTTGTTGCGCGCAACATTAACAACATCTTGAATCGACAGATCATGTCCTCTTATTACCAGAACAGGGTCAGCACCTACAGCGCAACCTATTGTTACACAGACAATGCCCAATGAGGAGATTATGTTTTTTATATGATGCATACAATAACCTTTGTTAAATATTGTTTTAAGATCTCATTTTTTTACGAAGGAAATATTGTGCTGAAAAACTTTTTGTCTTCATAAAATAATTTTTTTAGTAAAGGTGCAACAGCAGTCTCTGTGTGTTTTATTTCCTGGAATAAAACACGATTTTCAGCTAACATCGCGAGCAATGAAAAGTTCCTTTTTTTTGCATATTCCACTATCTCTGCTTCCGAACAAGATATACACGGAATAAAATCGGCAGCAAAGCCTTTTTGACGTAATTGCTTGGTGAAATCAAGCATCCGTCTATGCTGTTCTTTATCAACAGACACGACAAGAATGCGTGCATCATGCTCAATATCTTGCGTAAAATTTAGTTCGGCTTGTGCGGTCAAAATACGATCTAAGCCAAAAGCCATACCAACGGCAGGCAAATCAGGGCCTCCAAAATCTTTTACAAGATTATCGTATCTTCCACCGCCAAGCACAGCACCAACAGGAATAAAAGGAATACTACCCTCAAGAATAAACCCTGTATAATAATCAGCACCGCGAGCAAGCAAAAGATCGAATTTGACTCTTTTTTTGACCTCTACGTTAAGATAAGAAAATATTTCTTTGAGTTCTTTTACGCCTCTGGCTCCCTCATGAAAATCACCAAAAAATCTTTCTGTGCTTTCAAGTTTTTGATCAAGATCTCCCTTTAGCGTGCAGATAAACAAAATGTTTTTGATTGCCTCATCTGGCAATGAACGGCGCGTTAAAATCTCATGAACATGTGTAATAAATATGTCCTGATAAGCAGGATTCTCGTGATGAACCCATTTTTCAGAAAACTTACTCACCTCGTCCATCGACCTTTGCACAAGAAGTTCACCTTCTCTATCATCAAATCCAGATTTTTTGGCAAGTGCTTTAATGATCGAACGATGGTTAATATTAATAACAAAATCTGAGAAACCTAATCGAGATAGGCCGTCAAATGCCATGCTAATCACCTCAGCATCAGCAAATGGTTCGCGCACCCCAATAACATCTCCATCACATTGCGTAAATTCCCTGAAATGTCCTTTATCAACCTCATCATCTCGGAAAACAGTAGCAATTTGATATTGCTTAAATGGAATGGGTGCCTCTGGGTGATCAGCAATATAGCGTGCCATCGGAACCGTAAGATCATAACGCATAACAAGATCGTGCAACTTGCGATCCTTGAGATGAAAAAGCAGACTCTCCCCCTCTCCGTGATGGCCACTAAATACTTGTGCATGTTCAAGAATTGGTGTGCTTAAAGGATCAAATCCATACTCCTTATAAACTGTCTCAATTGTGTCAATTACTCTCTGCCTTTGCATAAACTTCACACCAAAAAATTCAGTCATACCTCTTGGAATACCACAACTTGAATGATGCATAAAACAGTTCTCCCTTAAAAATTTGCATCATAAACGATTATGTTAGATTTTGACCGACTCCCTTTCAGATAAATATTCTCAATCTTCACCACTCGACATGCGCAATTACTACACCAAAAAAATAAAAATTTAAAGGATTATATTCAGGCTTTGCATACAAAAAACGCACCTTGATTTCAATTCAAACTAAAGGTGTTTTTACATAACACTTACCGCATGTTATATATAACTCATCATCATATTTTTTCTGTGGATAAAATATGTCATCATCCAAAAAAATACTCGTTACCGGTGGCGCCGGTTTTCTTGGAAGCCATTTGTGTACCGCCCTTCTTGATCGCGGCAACAGCATTATCTGTGTAGATAATTTGTACACCGGCAGGCTTGAAAACATTGCGCATCTGCACAACAATGCAAATTTTATGTTCATACGGCACAATATTATTGATCCAATCAATCTTGACGCTGACTGGATTTTTAATTTTGCTTGCCCAGCATCACCTCCGCATTATCAAAAAGATCCAATCTACACGCTCAAAACAAATGTTATGGGCGCGCTTAACATGCTTGAACTTGCACGCAGAAACAACGCCCGCATTATGCAGGCTTCAACAAGTGAAGTTTACGGAGATCCTGACGTTCATCCGCAAATCGAATCGTATCGTGGCAACGTTAATCCAATAGGACCACGAGCTTGCTACGACGAAGGTAAGCGGTGTGCAGAAACACTATTTTTTGACTATCATCGACACTATGGAACTGATATCAAAGTCATTAGAATTTTTAATACCTATGGACCGCATATGGATCCCTATGATGGCCGCGTTGTCAGTAATCTTGTTGTACAAGCACTTGCTCATCAACCATTAACCCTGTATGGCAATGGCACACAAACACGCTCATTTTGCTATGTAAATGATCTTATTAACGGAATAATCGCTATGATGGAAAGCGACAGCTCGTTCACTGGACCGGTAAATCTTGGAAATCCTACAGAATTCACGCTTAACGAACTTGCACACCATATTCAGAATATTTTAGGAACACACCTTCCTCTTGTATATCAAGCACTTCCTGCAGATGATCCACGGCAACGCAAACCGGATATAACACTTGCGCAAAAGAAATTGAAGTGGCAGCCGTCTGTCGATCTTGAAACCGGCCTACGACTGACCATCGATTATTTTAGGCGCATCACCGTATGAATGTGGTGATTTCAGCAGGCGGACGCTTTCATGCTCATCATTTGGCCTACCAATTAGCGCTCCGCAAGAGTCTTTGTAAATTCTTTACCTTCGATTACACACCACATGATACCAGCATTCCCTCATCGCTTGTTCATGTTGATCGTACCAGCAAGCTGTTCAATGATTATTTTGTAAAATTACAGCTCGCGCGATTTATCGCTCCTGCACAATTCAATGTTTTTAAAGATAATCTTTTCGATCGTTACGTAAGTAAGAAGCTTACTTCTCTTGATTCTTTTGATCTTTTCGTTGGGTGGGCCCACTACGCTGAAAAATCTCTGGCAATTGCACGGCGCATAGGCGCTAAGATCATCATTGAGTCAGGATCATGTCACATTCTTGAACAACAACGCATCCTTCAAGAAGAGTATCAACGCTGGGGATTAACATGTGCACCAATCCATTCTCGTACTGTTGCTAAAATGTGCAATGAGTACCAGAAAGCCGATTACATTATGACGCTTTCTTCGTTTGCACAACGTAGTTTTATTGCTCACGGAATCGCTCATAAAAGAGTTCTTATGGTTCCTTGCGGCGTCGATGTCGAATATTTTTTGCACGATAAACCAAAACGAGCTGCGTCACAACCTCGATTTCGCGTAATTTTTGTCGGACTTATTTCGCTACGCAAAGGCGTTCAGTATTTATTAGATGCGTGGAATAAACTTAAATTGCCCAAAGACAGCGAACTCTTGCTCGTCGGAACAATGACCAAAGATTTCGCCTCCATTATTTCTCGTCTTCATATTCCCGCCAATGTAACTTTTACCGGCCCCGTTGATCGCCCAACGTTACGTACGCTGTATCAAGAAGCATCACTTTTTGTACTCCCATCGCTTGAGGACGGATTTGGGATGGTCATTGGTGAAGCAATGGCAAGTGGGCTTCCGGTTATTTGTAGTAGCACAAGTGCAGGGCCTGAACTTATCACTGACGGAACCCATGGCTTTATCTATAACGCTTATAACAGCAAAGAATTGGCTGAAAAAATCGATTGGTGCTATCGCCACAAAGATGAGATCGCAACGATGGGCAAACAAGGGCAACAGCGCATATGCTCATTTTCCTGGGATATTTATGGCAACAACATTTATCAGTCATACACCAATCTTTTCAAGGACGCGATATGAGAATACTTGTGGTAGGTGCATTTTCATCTGACCCTGCACATTATACGTATGCCACTTCATTTCAACGCGCACTTACCAAACTGGGCCACACGGTCGAAAGCTATAATACACGGCCGACAGGAATCCTTGCCTATGTACAACGCCATGATGCAGCGCTTATCAACGTAGCCAGAAAATTTTGTCCTCATGTAATGTTTCTTATTAAAGCTGAAACTATAACAGTGCAAACACTTCGTCGCATAAAACAGCAGACATCATGCGCTATCATTAATTTTTATACCGACAATCCATTTACCCTCTGGAATCACAACTCAAACGCCAAAGTTCTCGAGCGTCTTCCAGCCATTGATTGTTTTTTATCCTGGTCAAAGATGCTTGTTACCCCGTTACTATCTGCTGGCTGCCCTCACCTATGCATCTTCCCCTTCGCCTATGATGAAACTATTTTTAATAATCAAAATACTATTACTGATAATGAACAAAAAGCATATGCTGCCGACGTTTGTTTTGTAGGCTCCTGGGAGCCTGAGCGAGAACAATGGCTATCGGTGATACATCGCCAACTTCCTCATGTTCAGCTTGCCATTTGGGGCAATGGTTGGCAGAAAGAATGTCGTGATATGTCATTAAAATCATGCATTCGTGGCGCAGCAATATATCATGAGACGCTCATCAAGGCTTTGCGCTCATCAAAAATTAATCTTAATTTTATTCGTACTCAAAATATGACGTCTCATAACATGCGAACCTTTGAAGTCCCAGCAAGTGGATCATTCCTTCTGGCTCAACGAACACCAGAACAAGCTTCCGATTACTTTAAAGAGGGAGAAAGTATTGCTTGTTTTGGAAATCTTGAAGAACTCGTCAATAAGGTTACCTTGTATTTAAGATATGATGATGTACGTCAACACATTGCCCAACAAGGCCATCTGCGTGCGCAAGAATTTACGCTCACGCGGCAATTGCAACGATATTTTGCAACATGTCCTGTTATTTTGACGCAAGGATCGGCACATGAACAACAGCCAGATCGAAAAAAAGCTCTCAGATATTAAAATGAATCTTGTGCAGCGTCATCTCTACGGAAATGATATCATTGATATCGGATCTGGACGTGGCTACTATAGCCAATGGCTTTCAGAAATCAATTCAGACTTACATATTGTTGCGGTTGACCATTGTGCGCTTCAAGATCCACAAGGGTTTGTTTTTGTCCAAACTGATCTGGAGCAACCAATGCCTTTTGCTGATAACAGTTTTGATACGCTTCTTGCATTCGACATTATCGAACATATTGCGCATGAAAAGCAGATTATACGTGAGCTTAATCGCATTTGTCGTCCTCAAGGCATACTTATAGGATCAGCGCCTCATGATGACGACGGCTTTCTCCCTGCGTATAACGTCACGTTTCATCATCGGACAGATCTCACCCATAAACGTTATTACACGCGCAGTTCCTTGCGAACCGTACTTGAACAAGAAAATTTTATTGTCGATTATCTTACGGCACAAGGAATTGTCCCGCCTGCTATTTTCGCTGAATTTTTTGCACCCAGCATGCGCCCTCTTATTAAAAAATGTATTGGTGCTTTACGTCGTCTGCATATCATTAATGCAGATCGATTATCATCAGACATCTTCTTTGTTGCACATAAAAATGGCGAAAGGATAACATCTGCATCATGCAACCATCAGTAAAACCAAAAATTGCAATCTTATCACTCCGTAATACCTACAATTACGGCGGTGTTCTTTCTTGCCTCAAAATCGCATACAAATTTTGTGAGCGTTATTTTGAACCACGTGTATTTTTCCTTGGATTTGAGCCCGAAGTGGCTACCAAACTTCGTTCACTCAAATTCACCTCAACAATAAAACCGCTATCACACTTTGGAATGAATAGTGTTGAAGTTGGTACACGATGGTCATTTTGGGAGCCAGGCCATTACGTCTTTACCGGACCAGCATGGCAAGAATTGCTTAAAGATTATGATTATTTCTTTGTCGTTAGCGGAACTTGTCTTGCGGCGCACCCACTCATCGCACTTAACAAAAAATTTGTCCTTTGGATCGGAACACCTTATGACGAAGATCGGCAAGAAAGGGTTAAGCAACTTCATGGCTTACGTGCACTTATCAATGCTGCAGCACACCCATGGATGAATAGGATCGAACGCAAAATCCTTACTCAAGCACATTGCATTCTTGGCATTAGCACCTACGCCCTTACAAAATTTGAAAAAATCATCGGACATCCTCGTAAAAATATGATGCTCTGCAGCTATCCTCTTGATGGTATAAAAGCACCAAAGTCCACATCGGGATCAGATGAAAAAATTGTCCTTGCAGTCGGTCGTTTTAGTGATCCGCGAAAAAATCTTTCTATGCTCTTGCGCGTTTTTGAAAAAATCTGGCATCGCATGCCCGCCACTAAGCTCTACATTGTTGGCATGAAGCCCTCATCAGGAACCATGAAAAATTTTGCTACCTTCTTTTCATTACGTAATGTTATTTTTACTGGACAAATAGCAAGCGAAGATCTTTGTGCATTGTATAGGCGAGCTCAGGTGCTCCTCATCACGTCATATCAGGAAGGTCTTGGCATCGTTGGGCTTGAAGCATTACTCAACGGAACGCCGGTCATAGCGACTAACTGTGGCGGAACATGCGACTATGTAATCAATGATCACACCGGCTACCTCGTGGCAATTGATGATGATAAAACCATGGCACTCCATACAGAAAGAATATTAACTGATCCTGAACTTCGAAAAAGGCTCTCAAACAATGGACGCGCATTCATTGAAAAGAATTTTTCACCTAATGCAAGTCATACACTTTTTAGGCAAGGACTGTGTTCAGTGTATCCAGAATTAACAACATGGTTTGAAAAATGTGATAACAAACACCCAAGCACAACAAGCCATACCTTTTATTCCACCAATTATCAGGATGCTGTATGAAAGTATTGGTCATAAGCCATACTTATATTTCACCCATTAATAGGGACAAATGGAAGCTCTGCGCTTATCGACATCCAACCGTTACTATTCTTGTCATTTACCCACGAAAATGGCCATCTTCGCTCTTTTCGCATCAATCATCACCAGGAATAGAACAAATTGCTCCAAATTGCTCCTGCACAGCGCTTGATACACATGGCGCAGGAAATGAATTGCTCTATGTTTACAAATCACGACAACTACGCACCATACTTAAAAAATTTCGTCCTGATATTGTGCATGTTGAGCAAGGAGCAGGAGCGCTTTGTTATTTTCAAGTTAATTTCTTTCTCCGCATCCTAAAAATCAAAGCACGCAGCATATTTTTTACCTGGATCAATCTGAAACCACAGCTCTCCTTTAAAAATCGACTTTATCTAAAATTTATTGAAAAAATAAATATGCATCATGCTGACGGTGCAATTACGGGAAATCACGACGCTCAAACGCTTCTTCAGCAAAAAGGCTTCCATAAACCAATTCTTGTTTTGCCGCAACTTGGGGTAAATCCGGAGATATTTAAACCAGAAGATTTGCCTACTAACATTTCCCGCGCTCATAAATATGTTGGTTATATAGGACGTTTTACTGAAGAAAAAGGCATTTTTTATCTAGCACGCGCATTTATGCAACTAGCCGCCAATTTCCCGCAGTGGAAGCTAACTTTCATCGGAAAAGGTGTTGCAGAAAATCGTTTACATAGCTTCATTGCTCATAGACAAATGTTTAATCGCATTGAACTTTGCAAACCAGTCCCCCATGAAACAATTGCACAGTATCTGCGCAAATTAGATATTTTGGTTCTTCCTTCTTACGACACCCCACAATGGCGCGAGCAATTTGGGCACATTCTTATTGAGGCAATGGCATCAGGGGTAGCGGTCATTGGAAGTAATGCAGGACAAATTCCTCATGTTATCAAAGATTCTGGTTTGATCTTTATGCAGCGCAATGAAGCTGACCTTATTGAAAAGTTACAAACTTTAATGCAGGATGAAGTTTTAAGAAAAAAAATTGCAGACGCTGGGCGCATACGCGCTCATGCAGAATATTCGCATGAAGTCATTGCTGATAAAACCTACGAATTTTGGCACACTATCAGCAACACATAGTCCATAAAAGGAGACAGGGTATGTCTAAGCTTGCAATTATTGGAGCCGGATACGTAGGACTTGTTACCGGCGCATGTTTTGCCCATAAAGAACATACTGTTACTATCATCGAGAACAATCAACAAAAGATAGATGCTCTCATTCACGGCCATATTCCCTTTTTCGAACCGGGACTTGATGTCATTGTTACCCAAGCACTCTCCAATGGGACTATTACTTTTGTATCATCTATCAACCAAGGGCTTGCCGGACATCCTGATATTATTTTTAATTGCGTTGGCACTCCTTCTCTTCAAAGCGGAGCAGCTGATTTATCTTATGTTGAACAAGCAGCGCATGAGATCGGACGATCGCTTGAAAGGCCTGCAATCATCATCAACAAATCAACCGTCCCTGTTGGCACCGCACGTAATGTAAAAAAAATTATTGATCAGGAACTACGTATGCGCGGTTATTCATGGAGTATTGATGTTGCTTCAAATCCAGAATTCCTCAAGGAAGGCGATGCCGTAAATGATTTCATGAATCCCGATCGTATTGTTATTGGCACCGATAATGGCAATGTTGCTGCAACTCTTTATGACTTATATCAGCCATTCATACACCATAAAAATCAATTTGTTGTGATGAACTCTGAGTCTGCAGAACTTACCAAATACGCCGCAAACACTATGCTTGCGATGCGCATTAGCTTTATGAATCAGTTAGGGCAACTTGCTGATAAAGTCGGAGCTGATATCGAAGAGATAAAACGAGGTATCGCAGGAGATCCTCGCATCGGCGCTCACTTTCTCAATGCAGGCATTGGATACGGTGGAAGTTGTTTCCCTAAAGATGTAAAAGCTCTCATTACTATGGGCAAAGAACATCATTTCCCCATGACACTCATTCAGGAAATTGACCATATCAATACCTATCAACGTCAATGGTTTATTCATCGCATATGCACACATTATGGGCCCACGCTCAACAATAAAACGGTAGGGATCTGGGGACTTGCTTTTAAACCGAATACCGATGATATCCGCCATGCGCCATCGCTTGATCTTATTGACGCCTTGCTTGAACGCGGAGCACACATCATAGCACATGATCCAACAGCCCAGGCCAACATCGCCGCTCGTTATGGTGAAAAAGTTGCATTTGCATCGGAGGCGCAGGACATTCTTCATTGCTCAGACTTTTTGGTAATTTTAACGGAGTGGAAAGAATTTTATGCAACGCCAGCACAAGAATTTCTTCACCTCAAAGACAAAACAATTTTTGATGGTAGAAATTGTCTCGATCCTCATCTTATGGCAACTACCGGCATCACTTATTTTTGTGTCGGACGAGGAAGTATAACCGTTTTTCCCCAACCACATTTTGTACCGGCAGTTCATAGTACGTTTATCTCTGAACTCTAAATATTATGAGACAGAAGCCTTTACGCATTCTATTCATACATCATGGCAAGGGCCTTGGCGGAGCTCCTTTGAGTTTGCTCTATTTAGTACGATCACTCGATCGTCAAAAATATGAGGCGCTGGTTCTTTTTCTCCACAACTCAGAAGTTATTGAGATGTTCAAAAAAAGTGGGGTTAAAACACTTGGACCGGTCAATCTTATGGATTTTCCCCATACCAAAATATGGTGGTTACGTTGGTATCATCTAGGCACACTCATTAAAGCACTTCTTGATACGCTTAAAACTATCTTTGTGGCTGCACCGCGTATATACGCCGACTATCATCCTGATATTGTGCATCTTAACACAAGCTCACTTATCGGATGGGCGCTAGTTGCGCATCGGCTTAACATCCCCGTTATGTGGCATATACGAGAACCCTTGGCCGATGGATATTTCGGCCTTCGTAAAAGACTCATCACGTCCTGCGTCCGTCGTTATGCAACAAAAATTTTCCCTATTTGCCATGACAATGCACGCCCCTGGCAAGCAGATACAAAAACGCTTGTGATATATAATGCCGTCGACAAAAAGCTCTTTGATCCCGCACAAACTGTTCCTGATTTGTTCTTGCAAGAGCATCACCTTGATGCCCATACGCCTAAAATTTTGTATCTTGGCGGGATTTCATACGAAAAAGGAACCCATATTATTCTTGAAATTTTTAAACAGCTCCGCAGCCATCTTCCTCATGCACAACTTATCATCGCAGGGACATGGCAAACAACATCATCATCTTGGCCAAAAAAAATATTTCCGGCTGCTCAGTTTAAAAATTATGTACAAAATCTACGTCAATCATGCGGTTCATCAGTTATTACCATTGGTTCGTGTTATCAAATTCCTGAAGCAATGGCAGCATCATCTGTTGTTGTTTTTCCTGCAACCGTCGGCCATTTTGCACGACCAATAATCGAAGCTGGATTCATGAAAAAGCCGGTCATAGCATCAAATCTTGCCCCGCTTGATGAATTGGTGCTTCATCAAAAAACAGGTTTTTTGATTAATCCTTGGGATACATCAGGATGGGTTGACGCTCTTATTACGATTTTGACCGATAAAAAACTCGCACAAAATATGGGACTTGACGCTCATGCGTGGTGTACTGCACAATTCAATCTTGAACATCACGTAAACACCCTACAAAACATATATCAACAAACACTAGAGCCGAAGGGGCTCCAATGAACACCGAACAACTTAAAGAAAAAGTAAAAGCTTATTGGAACAGTCAGGCTTGCGGCACCGAATTTATTCATCAACAAAAATTTTCTCCCGCTTATTTTCAGGCAATTGAAGATTTTCGCTACACAATCGAACCTGAAATATTTTCGTTTGCACAATTCACTCGTTTCCATGGAAAAAAAATGCTTGAGGTCGGTATTGGATCTGGAACTGATTTTTTGCAATGGGTACGAGCAGGAGCTCTTTGTTATGGCATAGACTTAACCGAAGAAGCCGTTGCTCATACAAAGCATCGACTTGCACTTCATGGCCTCATGGCCGAGGAGGTAAAAGTTGGTGATGCCGAGGCAATCCCTTATTACGATAATAGTTTTGATCTCACGTATTCATGGGGAGTTATTCATCATTCGCCAGATACCTATAAAAGTCTTGCTGAAATTGTACGTGTTACCAAACCTGGCGGCACTATAAAACTCATGGTTTACAACCGTTCATCGCTCTTCGCATTTTATAGTTACTTTAAGCATTCATTATTACGCGGCAAACCATGGCGCAGTGTTAGCAAAACATTGTATTATCATCAAGAAAGTCCTGGAACCAAAGCTTTTACGTTCAGAGAAATAAAACGCATGCTATCATCGTTACCCGTCGATACTATTCAACTTACTGCACCGGTAACTAAACATGATCTTTTATATTACAAAGCCAAGCCGTGGCAGTTAATTGCCTACGGCTTGGCGTGCATTTTTGGATGGAATCGTACCGGATGGTTTATGTTAATTGAGCTGAAGAAACGTTGTTAGACTTACGTGGCGTTTGGTCAGCATCTTCTGAACTGAGACGATTTTTAAATATGCGTTTGCCATGCTCAATTTGTCGGCCTTTGTTCCACGATGAAACCGGCGTAAAGTAGCCAATAATACGCGTGTAATGCTCAACAATTGGCTTTCCACACAACGCGCATACTTTGGCAATCCCTGTAACTGAAACGTGCCCTTGCTCGCACTTGCTAAAGTTATAATTGACTGCAATATGCTCGCAACCACAAACAACAGCATATTCAATAAGCTTTTTCATTTGTTCGGGAGAGGTGAGTTTTTCGCCGATATTAAGATGCGAAATGCCGCCGCCGGTAAGCGCCTTTGAATAAATTCCATCAAGTTTAATACGATCAACAATATCGCAATCAACCCACAATGGAATAAATTGGTTTGAATAAATAGGGTACTTCATGTCATACAAATAGGCATCTTTGGCTGCAAATTTAACCGCTAGGCTTTCTCCAGGAACTTGCTCTACATTGAATAAAGCACCTTCATATTTTTTGCTGCATTCAGCGGCATATACACGAATACGCTCCAGAATATCACGCGCTAAGCTTCTGCCCTCTGGCGTACACATTGAATAACCAAGTTCTGCAACACATTCATAAACACCATTGATACCAAAAGTACTAAACATGCGTCGCATTGACATAAGGTTATATTTGAAGAAGGGCAAGAACCCGTCTTTAATTCGTTGTTCAAGAAGCGAACGATGTGCAAGCAAAGCATCTTTTGCTTGTTCAAGTTGCTCTTCAAGTAATTCATAAACGCGCTCAGGCGTTTGAGCACGTTTACCTAAACGAGCAAGATTGATCGATACAATACGATGCGAACCCAATGATATGCCACCATTGCCAAAACTATCGCAACCAGCAAGATCAAAATCATTGGTCAAACGACAACAACTTGCAACTTTGTTACCCGAAGATATGTAAATATTGAAGCACCCTTTATCCAAATTAATACGCGAGAAATAATCCAAAGATTCTGGATCAAGGACACGACCATCCTTATCAACACGCAGATTAAGCGTCACTACCGGAAAACGATAGGGCAATCCTGAAAAAGGATCGCCCTTACTAAACCAATCACAAAAAATCTTTTGTATTTCTTGAACAATTTCAAAATCAGGAGCTGAGCCATCAGGGAAACGAATTTCACCGAATAAAAGCTCTAAGTTTGGCCGATCGAAAATTGAAACGTTAGTGAATGGGGATTGATGGGAAGGTCGCAACTTTTTATTAAGTGTATGAACCAGCGACTGAAAATCATTTTCTATTTCTTTACGCACCTCAGGATCATAAATATCCAAGCCATCTTTTTTGATAAAATATGCGTAATTAACAAATAAATCTCCAATAGCAACAGCGCCTGCAATTTCTTGAGCAAGCTCAATAGTCACCTCTTTTACCTGATCGATAAATGAGCGTGCGCGCTTTGGTGGATATGAATGAAGCTGACCCCAAAAATTTCCTTGGTGCAAAAGAAAATCAGTCGAATAGGCCCAGCAGTAAGGAACCTGAATGGCGGTACTATCATGAAAATAAAGATCTCCATTCCACAATGAAGTAAAGATTTTGCGCGTGCGCTCAATCCCATGTCTTTTCACAAGAATGGCAAATAAATCATGATATCCAATAATCTTAAGGCTACTTTTTGCCATCTCAGCAAAAAAATTTCCGTACGATCTACCATCTTGTAAATGATTAGCATTATCATCAATCGACATATCAGCTACGCGCTCTTTAAAATAGCGCTCAGCCATAAGCGAAACATCAAGTTGATCGGGCGCAATCCCTTCAAGCTTTAAAATTTCTGGATCAAATTCTGCATAAAGATTTTTAAAATCCTGAGAAAACGCAGCAAATTTATTTACAATGTCCATTGTCCTGATTCCTTCCTAAAAATCCTCTGATTCGACGATGCAGGCCATCCACCAACATGTAATTCTTGACGATAAGGACCACATACAATCAAATCAATTGTTGCAACAAGTTGTGGCGGTAGAGCTTCAAATTCGCGTCCGGTATACATAGCGATAGGCAAATGTAGTTCTTGCGTAACGCGTGTACAAACGTGAATAAGAAAATCCATTTGGTCAGTTGGCTCACCACCCAAAAACACCACATATTCAGCGAGCGGATGCTGCTGAATTTTTTTAATCACATCGTCTGCAGACATCTTTTCACCACTCATCGGATCCCATAACTCTTTGTTCTGGCATCCGCTACAGCGAATTGAACATCCGGCAAAATAAACAGCCACCGCAATTTTATGCGGTACATCAATAAATGACGTGCAGATACGTTTAATACGTCCTTGCATCAAAGCCCTTTCCTCCCAAGTAAAAATTACCAACATTTTTTTTAAAGAACGATTTTAGGTTTTGACAGTTTAATCGAAAAAAATATGGTCTAACAACAATGAGAACAACTTATAAAAAATATGCTGTTAAATTCTGAAAAACATTATTTAATACGCAACAAAATACTGATCTTATCGAATCATTTAAGAAGCATCTTCATGTAGACCTCTTGCGCGCCGTTATAATAATTGTTGCTGCTGTCTGTTCTCCGCTTCTGTAACGCTCTATAAGAAGAAGCCCATATGCAAGAGCCTTAAAATAAAGGCGTGTTAATACAATAAATGGCCACGAAACACATCTGTATGCATGTTTAAACCAGCATGGCAATCGCTTCGAATGGCTCAGTCGCTCGTCCCAGCGAGATATTGGATAAAAGCATCGATCATACAATATTTTTTTAAGTCTATGACATTCAAAATTACAAGCTTCAACATCAAAACCTGCTTGATCAAATAATTTTTCAAGTTCTTGTTTGGTGTAATGATAATAATGTCCATAGGCATAACGTTCATGCCATAAAAGACTTTTTTGAGCGGGGCCCTGCACATGAGAATTTGGCGTCGTCAAAAATACAACGCCACCAGGAACAACCACCCGTGAAAGTTGGCAAAGAAAGGCATGCACATCCGCAGAAGGAATATGCTCAAATACTTCGGCAACAATAACCGCTTCAAAGGCATGCTCAAGGCGCGTCATGACTTCTTGCAAAGTTGCTTCATAAAGAAAAAACTTTGGATAATTCGACAAAATATAGGTCCATGCATTTCGGTCAACACACACCTCAAGCGCAGTACCCTGCTGATAGCCAGATGTCAGCAATACAAGGCTAAGCCGACCATCGCCAGCACCAATATCCAAAAACGCACCCTTGCGTTGGGATGAAAGCGCCTTTTGAAAATAGTCAAACCATGCTTGTGTAGCATAATCAGGTAAACGCGAAGAAAACCCTTTGCCAACAAGCCCCTGCTTCCATAATTTCAAGTAATGCGCATACAGATTCATTACGAGCCCTTCTTTTCGCTGCTTTAAAGCCATTTTTGATGAATATCTTGGCTTTTTGATCAGCACTTTTTATGCTAAAATTTACTATAAAAGTTTGGTTAATAAAAAGTATCTCCATAAGGTAAAAGATTAACGAAGATTATGGCAAATCACGACGAGAACAATAATAAAGAAACAACTCAGCAAGATACCACATCAAGCTCAACTACTGCGCAACAACCAGAACAAATGAATTACAAAGAGCTCTACCTTCGCACAACCGCAGATCTGCAAAATTTCAGACGACGAACTGAACGCGAACGCGCTGAATGGGCTCAACTCATACAAGCCGACGTTATTGAGAAAATACTTCCTATCCTTGATGATGTTGATCGTGCTGTGCAAACAACACAATTACTTGATACAGCTGAAGCAAAAACACAAGCTGAAGGCCTTGAGCTTATCGCCAAAAATTTTAGAAAAATACTCAATAGCCTTGGGGTCGAAGAGATAGCAGCCACAGGAGAATTTAATCCAGAACTTCAAGAAGCTATCATGCAAGTTTCAAGCCCAGACCACACCAGCGGAAGCATCGTACAAGAATTGCGTAAAGGGTACACGCTTAAAGGTAAAGTTTTGAGGCACGCACAAGTAAGCGTTGCATCATAAAATCTCAAGGGGGTTTTTTATGGCATTTGCAAGAAAAATCATTGTTTTGGCAAACCGTCATCGACGCCCACGCCTCAGCGGATTTTCTTTTCCCGGAAACCGCATTGTCCAAAGTTTACGCGTACTTCCCAATCTTTTTACCATCGGCAATGCCTTGTGTGGGTTTGGCTCCATTGTCTGTGCTGGATGTGAGAATTTCAAAGCAGCCGCAATGTGCGTTCTTGCTGGCGCGGTCATGGATTCACTTGATGGACGCATTGCTCGTTACACCAATTTCACCAGCAACTTAGGGCTTCAACTTGATTCCCTCAGCGATGCCGTCACCTTTTGCCTTGCTCCCGCGCTTTTGGCTTATACATGGCAACTTAACCATTTTGGGTGGGTAGGCTTTGTTGCTTGCGGAGCATTTCTTGCCGCCGGACTCCTTCGACTCGCCCGTTTTAATCTTACCCAAGCGCAGCAAACAAGCTTTTTTACCGGAACTCCAACCCCTATTGCAGGGTGTTTTATAGCCACCGTTCTTTTGTCGACTAATGCTCCTTTACTTTCTCCTGCTGCACACACATCATTGCTTGTTCTTATGCCACTTTTGGCCATACTTATGATCAGTTCAATCCCCTTTCCAACCTTCAAAAAAACATCGCGTCGCACCTTTTTGCGTGCAACTATCGGCTTGCTGATCTTTGCGTTTATTGTCGGTGCAACCAAAGCACTTCTTATTACGCTTGCGGTATATTTTATCTTTGCAATTGAAGAATATATACGCACACGCCTCGGCTCTTTCAGGCACTAAAAAACATCTAATTTTGGCCACCCAAAATTTAATCTGCTACACTCGCTTTACCTTAGTTTTGCAAATAAAAAAAAGGGACCCTTCATGAGTAATATGCTACGACGAATAATTGGCCTTATTGTAGGCATTGTCTCACTTGGTATTGTCATATGGATCTATGGACTCTATCAGCAACACAGCGCCGCACTTTATCAACTTACGTCGCTGGTTAAAACAAGTAGAGAAGAATTCAATAAAAAAAGCGGGACGCTTGCCCCCGTACGTGTTATTTCGCCAAAATCCGGCGAAACATGGCTTGATGTGCAAAAAAAAGTTCGTGATACCGTCGTTCAAGTTTATTCGCATATTGCAGAATTTAATTGGATTGAACCCTATAAAAGCCCCGATATTAATGAAACCGCAGGCAGCGGTTTTTTTGTCAATAACCAAGGCGATCTGATTACCAATTACCACGTTGTTGCGCAATCATGTGGCATAGAAATTCAAATACCCTCTTTTGGGCTCGAACGATTTGATGTCGACATCATCGGAGTTTGTCCCGAACGCGATATTGCACTTCTTCGCCTCAGCAAGGAAGCACAAGAAAGAATTATGCACACCCATAAAACAATTCCTTGGCTCAAGTTGGGTGATTCTGATCTTGTACTTCGTTCGCAAGAAGTTTTAGCACTCGGCTATCCGCTGGGACAAACACGGCTTAAAAGCACCTTGGGAATTGTCAGTGGTCGCGAACATGGATTTATTCAAATCACCGCTCCTCTTAATCCAGGAAATTCTGGAGGGCCAGCTCTTGATACCAATGGAGAAGTAATCGGTATTAATTCCCGGGGCATTCTTGAGGCACAAAACGTTGGCTACATCATCCCCATCAACGAAGTCAAAAGCACCCTACAAGATTTGTATAAAATTAAGCTCCTGCGCAAGCCAACGCTTGGATGTATCTTTACCCATGGCACACCTGAAATGGTGCAATATTTGGGGAATCCGTCTCAAGGCGGTTGGTATATTGCCAAGGTGTTTGAAGGCACACTCCTTGCCAATCTCGGGGTTAAAGAAGGTGATATGCTCTACCAAATTAACAACTATGACGTTGATCTTTATGGCGACATCAATGTCCCGTGGAGCGAAGATAAGATTTCACTTCTTGAATTTCTGAACCGCCTCATGATCGGTGATTCGCTTAATTTTGTTATTTATCGTAAAGGCATTTGTAAAACATTTAAGAGTGTTTTCAAACATACCTATCTCCCCCCCGTTCGCATGATTTATCCAGAATTTGAAGATGAAGCCACTGACTATGAAATATTTGGGGGATTGGTCGTTATGCCACTTTCGCTCAATCATGTTGGCATACTCATACAACGGGTTCCTGGGCTTGTTCGTTACGGCAACACTGAGCTGCAACACGAGCCAGCACTCGTCGTTACTAACATTTTGCCTAACTCTCAAGCATCCCGCGCACGTATTTTGCATATGGGACAAATCATTGAAGAAGTAAACGACCAGAAAGTTAAAACGCTTGAAGATTTCAGGAACGCGATTCTTAAAAGCAAAGCGTCACGCTACATCACACTCCGCACCGATGAAAATTTTTATGCAGTTCTTTCGGTTGATAAGATTTTAAAAGAAGAAGATATGCTTGTTTCGCGCTACTTCTTTGAAAAATCACCGCTCTTGAAACAACTTGAAATCACGCCTCCCCAGCTACCTGCAAATAATCCTCTTCCTCAAGGAAAAATCCATGAAAAAGCGTCTTGATGTTGCACTCCTTGAGCGGTATCCCAATCTATCACGCAATCAGATTCAGGGATTTATTATGCAGGGTAAGGTGTTGGTCGATGGCAGGCCCGTCACCAAACCAGGAACACCTGTTGCCGATGATGCAGAAATCAATCTGACTGCCGTCACCCCCAAATATGTCAGCCGTGCAGGATTTAAACTTGAAGCAGCACTTGATGCTTTTGGCACAAATGTTGAAAATGCCGTTATTCTTGATGCGGGAATTTCAACCGGTGGATTCACCGACTGCCTCCTGCAACGTGGCGCCAAACGTGTTTACGGTATTGATGTGGGATATGGCCAAGTACATGAAAAAATTCGCAACGATCCACGCGTTGTACTGTATGAAAAAACTAATTTACGTCATTTAGCGTCGTTACCCGAACCGATCGACTTGATCACGCTTGATCTATCATTCATTTCACTTCTCAAAGTCATGCCGGCGCTGTGTAAACTCATTGCACCACATGGCACAATTATTGCGCTCATTAAGCCACAATTTGAGGCAGAACGAGAAGAAGTATGCCGTGGCGGCATCGTCAAAGATCCTGCGGTTCATCAAAAAGTAATTGATAAAATTACTCAAGGAATGGCGGAATACGGTTTTAATCTCAAAAAACTTATCGAATCACCCGTTCTTGGTGGAACTGCAGGGAATAAAGAATTTCTTGGGTTATTTGAACGTAATTAACAGAGATCAGCAAGAAAAAAGTAAACACACCAAAAAGGGCCGAGTCTAAAAACTCGGCCCTTAAAACTTAATGATTTCTGTTACTTATTAATTATTGCTTTTCTTTGGCTGTGGCAAATGAGCAACGTGTGCGCCCCACGCTTTGATGGTATCGGTAACAGGAGCAATTAAAAAGTAAAATGCAACTGCCGCCGAAAGCCCCAAAACAACTTTTTTAGTTTCAAGGCTACTGTAATCTTCAACGCGGTTTAGGAACATTTCCCCAATATCTTCTTTAACTTGTTTGGCACTCGAGGTCGCATCCATAACACCTGCAAGTTTAGTCTGTGCACGGTCAAAGAAGGCACAAGCTTCAGCATCAGTTGGATCAAGAACTTCAAAGCAGTTTGTTAAAAACGTCTTATCATCTTCATTGAAATCGGCTTTGCCATCAAGAAACTCAATCATCAACAAAGGTTTTTGGCTTGGCAGCTTGGCACCAGGAACAGAAAGCGCATTCGTCATATAATTACGTAGCGCTCTAAAGTGTTCAATTGAGCCCAAGACCCATTTCATTGGCAATCCAGCTGCATATTCATCAACCAACACTTTGCCTGCATAGCCTTCATTGGACATAAGGCCTACAGATCTGAAGAAAAGTTCGAGCAGGATAGCAATATTTGCTTCACGAAAGCCCTGATATTTTTTATCAATTTTGGTACCGCTATCGCCAAATTTAATGGTATTTCTCAATGGAACAATATTTTCCAGGTCCTCAGCATGCTTAATAAATCGATGTGTACCGTTCTTAACTGCACCACACAGCACCATATTCCACTGATTCAATGCTGGCTTACATACCATCATATAAGGAAATTTAAAACCATCTGCCGCCTTAAAAAAGACAAACGCTTGGTCGTGACGCTTAAACTCGGTGTGTGCACTCAATCCGCTCATGCACAAAGCTGCAAAGAGCAGCGCTTTGACGGCCTGTAGCCATTTTGTTGTCTTAGATATCATAACGTCCTTTCACAATGCCGTTTTTTTCAACACCCGTCGTACCAAAACACGGCTTATTTTGCACGCGACTAACCATTTTAGGTTAATAATAAGTTTTTTCAAGAAATGTCATCCATTTAGGATCTGCTGCTCGGTATGACGCTGACTTTCTACGTCATCCCCGCGCAGGCGTGGAATCAGCGATTTCATTCGCTTTTCTGGATTCCCTCCTTCGAGGGAATGACAGCGTTGTCATAAACCTAGGCTCGCCGTATCCTGCGTACCCAACACCACCCAATAAAAAACCCCATCAGTAAGAGGGGGAGAAAGACAAAACTTGCATGCAAACCATGCTGTACACCGGCGTTCCCCACCAACCCTGCAACAATACATAAAGGATACGCGGATAGGGCCAAAATCCATTGCACATAAGGGTGCCGGGTACAAAGAAAAAGGGCTACTACCAACAACGGGCACAATAAAATTTGGAGAAAGTAACTTATGCGGCCAAAAAGTTTGCCCAAAATATCATTGTAAACCCCTTGCGGCAAGGCGCTTCGATAGAAAATAACACGATTAAACATTGCCCCAACCGTAGGAACTTCAAGGTTAACTCGTAGCTGCGAAAAAAATGCAGGCACTACCAGTATTCTATTGTGGATATCGCGTTCATCTTGCTCATCACGATCAAACTCACGTCCCTGAGGAATAATGATCTTCATTGATGCAAAATCAATCTTAAAATGAGGCGCCTTAACTACTGTTTGCAAGGATCCTTCTGGTGTCATAGTAATCAATAAAAGATCGTCACCTTGAAGCGTCTTGGTGTCCAATGCGCTAAAGTAACAAAAACGATTATGATCAAGCTCCAACCACGTTGTCATCAAGACATGATCCATTGATTGTTTAAGCCGTTCTCGCTTAAATTGCTCAGCACGAAATGCAAGTGCGGCACCACCATACTCGTTAAGCATCAGAGCGCCACCACTCACCACTATTCCCATCGTAAGTATAAAAATAAAAAAGCGCTGGGGAATATAGGTTAAGAGCTGCAAACTCTCCCATTCATGATGCAAATAAAGTTCCTTAAGTAAAAAGCACGTTGCAAGCCAAACCCCAATCAACACTAGATCCAAAAAAGTAGGCACAAAGTTAAGCCCCAAAAAGGTTGCTATCGTCCATGCAGTTGCATGTTTAACGCGAACCATTTTCTCAAAGAACTCTATAAAATTAAATATAAACGCAAGAAGGAAGCTTATTGTCGCAACATATAATAAAAATTTACGCGCTAAATATCGTGAAAGCATCATTTTTTAAGCGTCTCAGGTGTAATAAGACCGCAGGATACCAGCGTTTTAATAGCTTCTTCAAATGATATCTCGGTCTGAATAATTTCTTCCTCGGGCATAATAAAAAAGAACCCACTGGTTGGATTAGGCGAATGAGGCATAAATACTTTGACAAATTTTTGGTCTGCGTATTCTTTAAATGACGTTGGAATAATTTTTTGATAAGAGTCTTGGGCGCTTTCGAGCAAAAAGGCGAGATGATATTGCCCCTTTTTTGGATAGGGAATAAGCACTACCTTTCGTTGCTCTTTTTTAATCACAACATCAGCTGCTGGCATCTTAAAAAAATCAACCACAATTTTGGCAGATGAATACACAATACGTACCAAAGGAATACGCGCTATAAGCTTTTCAAAATAATGAATTACTTGATGCGCAATAAATACTTTAAGCGCTATTCCAAGCAATAATATTGATGCAACTGCTATCGCAAATTCGACGCCTGGAATCACTTTGAGAAATGATGGCTCAAGTTTATAGATCGGCGTCAATATTCTGAGCACCAAATTGTAAAGAAAGTGTAAGAAAAATAAGGTTGCTGCTATGGGGATAAGTGTGAATAACCCGCTTAGAAACGTCGAGCGGACAAGGTGCAATCCCTTCTTTATGCGCTCAAAGATCATAATAGTCTCCTACTTATTGACTGGTTTCTAACGCATTTTTAAGAGCCTGGGCCAAATCATGTGCAACTTGTTGCGCCTTTTCATACGTCGAGGCTTCTGTCATAACACGAAGCAGCGGTTCTGTACCAGAATAACGTACTACTATTCTGCCCTTGCCTATATTACGTTCATATTCTGCAATAAGTGCTGCATATGGCTGCAATGCTAAATCGGGCTTGTGTGTAACGCGAACATTGGCCAAAACCTGTGGAAATTTCTGAAACGTTATCATATCCCAATTGTTATGATGGATAATCGATTCAAGAACCCTAAGCGCAACAAAAATACCATCGCCCGTAGGTGCATAATCACGCGTAATAATATGGCCCGAAACTTCGCCCCCAAGAGGCAATCCTTCTTCTTCAAGTTTTGCCGCTACGTACTTTTCACCCACTTTGGTTCGAAACAAATGCTTGCCCTGTTCACAAAGATATTCTTCAAATCCCTGATTGGTAAAAAGCGTACCAACAACATGCGAAAGTGACTGATATGCAGGCAACTTAAGCAACATTGCAAGAATATCATCACCGTCTTTAATCACGCCGGTACGGCTTACTGCAATCACGCGATCAGCATCGCCATCAAATGCAAAACCACAATCCGCCTGTTCGGCACAAACTCTACGTGCAAGTTCTTCGGGATGCACTGAACCACAATTATAATTGATATTGGTACCGTCAGGTGCATCTGCCATACTAATAACCGTCGCCCCCAGCGCACGGAATATTTCTGGGGCAACAACGTAAGCAGCACCATGCGCACAATCAAGTACCACTTTAACATTACGCAAAAAAAGCGGCCTAAACTGCGCAACAATATGTTGTACATACCAGGCAGCAGCTTCAGGCCATTTTTCAAGTTCTTGCGCCCGCGTTACGACAACGCGTCCAATGCATTGCTCAAAGGCTCGAATTATTTTTTGCTCATCGTCAACCGTGATTTTGCAACGGCGAGAATCGAAAAGCTTAATGCCATTATCTTCGTAAGGGTTGTGAGAGGCGGATATCGAAATACTCGCATCGCATATTTTGCCCCCCGAAATTACTTCATAAATACCCGGAGTTGATAAAACACCAACATCCCGGACACATGCACCGGCCAGAATCAATCCGTTGCCAAGCGAACGCTTTATGCGTTCTCCTGAAATACGGGTATCGGCACCCAACGCAATCACTGGACTATCCTTGGCATATACTTCCCTGGCCCATTGTCCAACAGCATAACCAAGAGCCACTAAAGCCTCGTCGGTAAATGGAAACGCATCAGCCCTTCCTCTTACCCCATCTGTTCCAAATGAAATCGATGATCTTACGGGACGTTGCGTCATAGCATCTTTCGAATATTTTCTATTATAATTTTTGATATTTGAACAACTGTTTTTAGATACCACGGTGAGTGTGGTAGAATAATAACAAAGATTTATATCTCTGCCAGCATAAGTTCCCGGGGGGACGTTTATGAATCACATATTTCTGGTGCAATGTTTCTTGATCGGAGTCTCTGCAGCATCGGCCGTTGGGCCTATTTTTGTACTTGTTTTTAATACAAGCGCACTTCGTGGTTTTAAAAGTGGATTTTTCAAAGCACTTGGTGCATCACTGGGCGATGGAACACTCTTTTTGCTGGGCATGTTGGGCATTTTAAGTGTGCTTGAAGAATCACGTCGTTACCAAGTTGGCATTGATCTTGCCGGAGGACTGTTATTGCTCATCTTTGGTATTTCAATGCTTTTGCCTCACAAAGAATATCCAACGCAGCCACAACTTACCGCAGACAGCATGATAGCAGCAATGGCAAAAACGTTTTTTTATACCGTCTTGAATCCGCTTACTATCTTCTTTTTTATGTTTATCAGCGCCCAAATGACTCCATCTCACGGAGCACCAAGCATCGGTCGCATCATCATGGGAAGCTCAATGACGGCATTTGGGTCACTCTGCGTTTTGGCCACCATAGCCTATTTTGCAACCCAGCTTGGTAAAGCTATTGAGATGAAATATTTGCACAAGATTTCAATTATTAATGGCATCATTCTGCTGGCCATAGGTGGTTATTTTTTCATCGATGCTATTAAAGTTTTATTTGCATAAGATGAAATTTTACTCAGCTTGCGCGGCCTGTGCAAATGCCATAATTCCTTCAACAATGCGTTGCGCTTGTTGAGCACTAAAATCCTGATTGGCCCGTTGTTTGTACATATCATCAAACATACCTTGCAACATATGCGGTACCTTTTCTCGATGTGCAGGCCACTTGCTGATAAAAGATTCAAATGCATGCGAACATGTTGACGGTGAAAACTCTGGTAACTCTGCAAAGTATCTGGTTAACGTTGCTAGGGCAGCTTCTATTACAACACCAATGCAAATTGCAGCTAATAAAGTATTTTTCATATTTGCTTCAACATCGCATACCGCCATAACAATTGCAGCAGTAGGAGCAGCAACAATACCGCCCCCCACACTTAATAGCACATGAGCAACAATCGCAGAAATCGGATTGCGTTTAAACCAAAGACTACACCCCTGATCAGAATTTTCCGCTAACTTTTCTCCAAAAACCTTTTCTATATACGCCCACTGTTCTTTTTCTGCAGCCAATATTTTCTTTACCTGTTCTACCTGAGGCGGCAAGCTAGCTGCAGCAACTGCGCTAGATGTACACCCGACCAAGATAAAAGCTACTATTATTTTACGTAGAAAGTTATACATGATTTTGATACTTAATGGAGATACATTCGCCATAGAAAACCTTTCTCGATGCGAAACAAAAAATAATGCGCAAAATAGTACAACACTTTGGCAGTTAAAACAAGATGAAAAGCAAAAACCCATCAGACAAACATATTGAGTCTGATGGGTTTAATTACGCTGTAGGTATATAAATTTAGCCAAGGCGTTGATAACGATGAATCACTTTACCAATTACTCTGAAATGATCCTTGCC
This sequence comes from Candidatus Babeliales bacterium, assembly GCA_041652535.1. Classification (GTDB taxonomy): domain Bacteria; phylum Babelota; class Babeliae; order Babelales; family RVW-14; genus UASB124. Next base: position 3,697 of record JBAZHB010000006.1, on the reverse strand, counting down.
ACGTACTAATGCTACCGGTGGCGTTTTATGGTTGACTGACTCAAGGACCATAAACTCTTCCATATAGGTCACTTGCATAATTGCTTTGACCTGCGTCTCATTACCATATTCAACAGCGGCAATATCGCCCGATCGCGTCCATGTTTCAGGTGAAATAATAAGATAGTCACCCTTCACAAAATTTGGCGCCATTGCATTATTTTCAATGCACAAACAAAACATTGCTTCATCAGTAATATTGGCAACGGGAACAAAAACATCTTTGTAACCCGTCGTTACTTGCATCAGTTGATTGTTATATGGCGATGGATTTGAAGGAATATCTCCCATCACCGGAACAACTTTGAGCTGTAAATCAACATTAGCAGTGCTCTCGGTCATCTTAACCGAAGTTTCAAGTGAATCGGTTCGCGTACGTCGTTGTGCAAAAAGATCAACCGGATGCGTACCAAATGCAACAGCAAGTTTTTTCAGCGCATCTTCATTCCAACGACGAGTTCCATTTTTTATATGCGTTAAATAACTCTCTGATAAGCCGGTCTTTTCGGCCAAAACCTTTGTTGTCCATCCCCGTTCGCGTAGCAGCTCTTTAACACGAAGCTCCGTAGAAGACATGGTCACCCCTTCTTAACTCACCCTGTTTTTCAAGGCTATTTTTATTCATACGAGAGTAATATAAACAATGGGTTGGTGAAAATCCACAAAAATTACTACGTGAATCTAAAAAAAAAATGTTACATAGAGGCAAATTCATAATCTTGTAACAATTCGGTGAGAAAAACTTTTGAATGATGCTACAATGAACAGACTCGTATATAAGGATACTTTTATGGGGCAGCCAAACGTAAAACTCACCAAAAACTTTTTTGAAAAAATGGCGTGGGCCGATGAACACTTCGTCTGTGGAATTGATGAGGTAGGACGAGGATGTCTTGCAGGCCCCTTAGTCGTTTGCGCCGCCATTGTTCCCATCAACACAACCTATCGGCTTCTTAAAGATTCAAAAATTCTTACCGAAGCGCAACGCAACGAGGCATTTGAGTGGATTACACAACATGGTATATGGGCAATAGGATGCGCAAGCCCTCAGGTCATTGATACCATCAATATTTATCAAGCAACATTATTTGCCATGAAAAAGGCCTATCTCCACCTTATTACCAAACTCCCCTTTCCCCATGAAAAGCTACGCTTTGTCCTTGTTGATGCCATGCCACTTAAACTTGATCCAGAAACTACCCACCAAGCTCTTGAAATTCATCACTTTAATTACGGCGAAAAATATTCAAGTTCTATTGCCGCTGCCTCAATTGTTGCCAAAGTAACCCGCGATCGTCTTATGGAACGAATCCACCACTCATTTCCCGCTTTTGGCTTTAATCAGCACAAGGGGTATGCAACTAAACAACATATTGAAGCCGTCCATGTTCACGGACCATCCCTCATTCACCGTAAAAGTTTTCTGACCAATCTTTTAGCCCCAAAAGATTCAGAAGCGGCAGGACAAACAACGCTTTTTGATGAAAACCAAGCACTATGAATACAGCACATTTTGCCGAGATCATTGAAAGTCAACTCGATCACTACACCGCTCAGTGTTGGCAATGGGATAATTTCCCCTCATTTGGCAGCCTTGTATGCGTCGAAGAAGAAACGCGCACTGTCCTTGGGGTCGTTACAACTATTGCAACGGGCTCGATCGACCCAACACGCACCCCTTACCCTTACCAGAAAACGGAAGCCGAACTCCGAGCAGAACAACCACAAATTTTTGAATTTTTACGCACCATTTTTACAGTTGCCATCGTCGGCTATCGTACCCATACACCAACAACCAAACTTTACTATCACCTCCCCCCAACACCACGAAAAATTCATGCCTTTGTCGGCAATGCAGACTCATCACTAGCCTCTCAATTTTTTGCACAACCAGATTACCTACACCTCCTTTTTACCTGCACCCAGACACTTTCAAACATAGATGAACTGCTCCTGGCTATCATACATCAGCACTATCTCAATGGAGATCTCAAACAAGCCAACATCGACGCATTCTGCAACACTTTTGCCCTTCTTACCGGCAACGATTATCGACGCCTTAAGCTCTTTCTCAAACGTATTGAAGTGGCAATTTAATTATTTCTATTTGTATAATTAAACAAATTTATCACAGCATATTGCGAAAAACATTAACAGAGCTATATTTCTAGAAAACAAGCTATTGCGAGGTTAAAACAATGTTGCGCTGTGACGGATACGATTCTGGTTATCAATCGAATTATCAAACAAGCTACGATATTCAGTTCGTTTTCTACGATGAAGAAGACGAAGAATCAATCAACGAATACGATGATTTTATACAACCATCATCTCTTATTTGGCAGCCTTACCGGCAGACAAAGAGCTCAGGAAATATTTTAAATCATCATCATTGAAACGAATACCACCGCCAAAGAATGGGTTGGCGCTATTCTTACTCACAATGTCATCAACACCAAATGCGGTATACATATTTTTGAGGAAGAAAGCCTTGTTGATCCATTTAAGGTGTGGACGCGTATCGCTCAGACGATTCACACCACGCATATCAAAAAGTTCTACCGTTGTTATCCAATGCATCTTATCGGTAGGAAGTGGTACGTAATAATCGCAGGCAAAACCAAAAGAACTCTCAAACATACCAAAACGGAATGCTAAGCGATTAAACCGTTTACCAAATTGAAGACCAAACAGAATATCATTCTTCTTTTGAACCACACGATCGACTTCATCAGGTAGCTCAACTTTTTTAAATAATGGAATAGGCAACTCGCTTGGATGCATGGCTGTACCATTATTATCTTTACGCGTTATATATTCGTTGGTACGCAAGAAAGATCCCTGCTCAGATGCAACCAATTGCACTTGATAGAAAAAGTCCGAATTTGGACGCAATCTCAAATCTAAATAACCTTTAGTATATGAATGGCGCAAGAGATTTTCACCGTGCATATCAACGCTGACCAAAAGTCCCGTTGTTTTGCCCACGTAATCTTTAAAGCCTCTGATAGTCTTTTTAAGATCACCGTAAGCCTCGTCTTCATTAATCAACTTACCAATAACGCCTTTACCGTTATTAATTTTCTCAACGACTTCGCCAGCTTCGCGCAATGTTTCGCGACCTTGAATCGAGGCATCACCAAAGTTTTCCAAAGCATCTGTTGCCGTTCTACTGGTTTTGCTTAAATCACAGGTAACATTATGAAAATCATCTTTAACTGAAGGAATGGCCGTTTTGAGATTGTTCATCGAATATCTGAAATCGGTCAAAAGCGAATTAATATTTTCTTCGTTGCGGTGCATCGTACGTTGCAATACTTCAGAAAAATCAGCCATACGATCAGATGCGGCAGCAATCGAATTAAGCGCATTACGCATATTTTCTTCACCGCGATGCGAAGCAAAAACATTTTTGAACGAGGCAACAACATCTTGAATAGTTGTTGCAATATCACGGAATTGATCAAGTAATTCGCCAACGCTTGCAGGCGCTCTTCCTGGCATTGCCAGTACACTGCCCGGAGATAAAAAACCTGTTGAAGGATCGCCCGGTTCGATTTCAAGATTTTTGGTACCAATTAAACCATCCTGATGAATCATTGCATACGCATTACGCGCAAGCTTAATGCGTTTATCAATGCGCATCTTAAGCTCGGCT
>JBAZHB010000005.1:0-41978 GCA_041652535.1 Candidatus Babeliales bacterium | reverse complement strand
TTGATTGATGTGGCCATTGATAAAAAAATAAAAAAGATCACGCCATGTTGTGGTCACAAATCCTATATATACGCCACCAAAATCATCACAGCCGTTAAACCACCACTGAGTAAAGGGTATGCCCATCAAACAAAAAACTAATACTCCAGCGATACTGACTATGATGATTTTATTATGTTTTATCATGTGCAAGAACCATGAATTTACGGGAACTGGTATTCCAGCCAATAAAAAGTGGCTTTTCTCGTGCAAGCGAGGACGAAATCTTTGTGCCTGCAACTTGAAATACCGGCTTATGTGCGTCATGTCGCAAAAGCCATACGGCTTGCGTTGTTCCCTGATCAAACCAACATGAGGGAATGTCTACAAAACATAAACTTTTTCCTGCAGTTGCGGGATCGGCTACGATGTCGCTGAATGCAACGGTGATCATGTGCAAAATTTTTTCTCGATGCGCTAGATGATGCACTAAAAATAGTGCATTCCATCCAATAAGAATTCCCAACGCAATTTTGAGCCATTGATGAGCTGAACCAATAAGAAGAGCGACAGCAGCAATCATAAGCGGTAGTGCTAGGTAAATATAACGTGGTTGAAAATGCATGATAATCGCCGGCCAGCTAAAAAGTGGAATGCTGCACAATAAAAAAAGAACGTATTTTTTGTGATGATTTTTAACAACCAGAAGGCTCAGAAGTGCAAGCATAGTGATGATCAAAGTTCCTTTGATCAATTGGTGCTGTAAAGGTAACCACGAAAAGCCCAAAAACTCATTGAGATAACTTATTGCGTCATAAAATCGTGATGAGAATCGGGTAATAAATGAATGCCAGTTTGGCTGAAAGGTAAGCGTCCCTGTTTGTGCGGTAAGCGGAAACAACTGAAGTCGCCACCAAAGATAGCAACCAGTGATAATCCAAAAACCTACTGAAAGCTTAAGCGCCTGCCAAAAATTTTTGCCATAGATATAAAAAGCTCCCACAAGCCAGAGAGGTAAAAAAATGGTTTGTTCTTTGAGCAAAAGATTAAGCATATAAAGCACGCAGCCCAAAAAATAAAAAATAAAGTTCTGTGTTCTGAGATATGCCAAAAGTGCATACATGATGATAAAAAACACCCATAATTCAATGAAATACGTTTGAGCGCTGGTCCAGCCAAACCATATCCACAGACTTGGATGAAAGCCAAAATAAGCGGCAGCCAAAAATGCTGTTGAAATAGTTACCTTCAATCTCAGAAGGTTAAAAAAAAGAACGGTATTGCATGCATGAAAGAATGCAGTGACGAGCAAAAAACCGTAAGGTGCTCTACCAAAAATACTGTACTGAAGGTAGTAATAAATAAATGACATGGGGCGATAAAGCCCCTGAAAAAAAGCTTGATCAGGCGGCATGACGTTGCAAGGAAGACAAAATTTTTCAATATTCCCTTCAGTAAAAAATCTGAAAAAATCCGACCATTGCCGAATAATGCAGTGGTAAATATTTCCCCAGTCATCAGACTTGAAACCCCATTGAGTAAAAGGCAGCCCGAGCGTACAAAAAACGATGGAAAAAAGTACGATGCTAAGCAGGCTGCAAATGTGTTGATGATAAAGACGTTTTATGGTCATGCTGGAGCTTTCTCATAATAATTGATGCAATCTGGTGCGGTGTTAGCCCAAAACTGTTGTTAAGCGCCTGTCGTGAACAACATTCATGTGCATAGCAATCAGGAATGCCAAAAGTGTGAAAAACTCCACGAAAAGAATTTTCGCAGAGATGGTGTGCGACTGCTTGGCCAAGGCCTCCGATTATTGAATGTTCTTCGATGGTAAAAACAGCGTCTAAATTTTTGTTTGCAAAAAAACTTTGATCGATTGGCTTAACGGTATGCATGCTTGCAAGTCCGCAGCTGATATTGTTTTGAGCAAGCTCTTGCTGCACCTGATAGCCAAGATCAAGGGCATTGCCGGTGGTTACAAGATAACGTCTGTTATGGGGAATTATAACGCACGCAGTTCCAAGTTGTGGAGTGATGCTGGGCGGATAAGCAACAAGCTCATCTGAGGCTGCAAGCCTGAGATACACAGGCCCTGTACAGTTATTGAGTTGGAGAAGAAGTTGTGAAGCCTCGTATTTATTTCCTGGCGCAACCACGGTCATGGTGGGCAGCGCGCGCATGATGGCAATATCTTCAATTGCATGATGCGTTGCGCCCATTGTTCCATATGAAAAGCCTCCGCCAACTCCCACAAGTTTTACGGGTAAGTGCTGATAGCACAGGTCATTACGAATTTGCTCAAAGCAGCGCATAGTGACAAAAGGGACAATCGAATAGACATACACATTCTTACCCGCCATGGCCAAGCCTGCCGCAACGCCGATCATGTTTTGTTCGGCAATGCCGGCATTAATAAATCGTGAGGGATAGTGTTGTTGGAATTTTTCGGCAACTGAAAATCCGACATCGCCAACGATCAGATAAAGATTAGGATCGTGTGCTGCTTGTTCGACCAAAAAATTAAAAAAGGTTGCTCTCATTGTTTGCTTCCCAATATCTGCTGTGCCAATTGATATTGCTCTGGCTTGAGTGATCGATAGTGCCATTCAAGTTTGTCTTCAATAAACGGCAACCCTTTTCCCTTTACTGTCTGTGCAATGATAACGGTTGGCTGTGTATGCTGAGTGCAACGTGCAATGCCTTGTATAAGCGCATCATAATCATGTCCGTCAACGGTCATTGTCGTACATCCAAAGGCCTCAAATTTTGCTGCAAGTGGACATGGATCGATAACATCAACACGGTCAAATCCTTGTAAATTATTGCGGTCAACAATAACGGTAAGATTATTGAGTTCAAAACGTGATGCCATGGTAAGGGCTTCCCACAGTGCACCTTCTTGGCATTCACCATCGCCAACAATGACATAAATTTTCGATGAGCGCTGATCATCCTTCGCTGCACGGGCTAGTCCAACGCCCAAAGAAAGTCCATGCCCGAGCGAACCGGTGCTTGCTTCAATTCCATAGGCCAGGTTACGAACCGGATGCCCGGCCAAAAAACCGTGATGAAATTGTTCAAGCATTGTACGTGGTATAAGTCCAACTGATGCAAGTACTGCGTACAATGCGGTGGCACTGTGTCCTTTGCTTAAGATGACGATATCACGCTGTGGGTTTTGATCTTTGATGTGCTCTATAGTGATGAAATGATGGTACAAAACAACCAGAATATCGATAACTGAAAAACAGCAGCCAAGATGTGAACTTTGTACGCGTGTGAGCATATCAACAACATCAGCACGGCAGGATTGTGCAATTGTTGCAAGCTTTTTAAACAGAGGTGATGGTTGTTTGATGATAAGATGATTGGGTGATGTCATGAATGTCCTTGCGGGCATAGTGTGTGATGTGCTGTGCAAACCATACAAGAGCATTTGCAAGCCCTTCTTGCAGCGTGTAGAGCGGTGTCCATCCCGCGTGCGCTTGCGTTTGTGTACTATCAGCACGCCAGGATTGTGGCTCCCATGGGCGAGGTGCGCTGGAGCCCCAATTAATGATTAATTTTTTGCCAATGAGCTTTTCTACCGTATCGGCGACATCATGTATGGTTGATTGTATGCCCGTTCCACCATTCAAGACATACATATGCTGTGGCGGTTTGTGAGCGACGGCCATATATAATTCAATCATGTCTTCTATATAAATAAAATCGCGTACTGAGGTGGGTGAGGAAAGATTGATGGGTGTTCCCTGTAGCGCGTTGACAAGAATAGTTGGAATGAGGCGTGTTGGCATTTCATAGTCACCATATACTGAAAACGGTCTGATGGTGTGGACCGGAAGCTTATTAAAAAGAGCTTCTTTAAGACAGAACTGAGTTGCAGCTGCTTTTGCTACGCCATAATCAGTAACCGGTTCGAGCTGCATACGTTCATGCATCGGCTGGTCTTGGATGCCATATTCAGATGAACTTCCCGTATTGATAAAACATTCAAATCCAATTTCTTTACAGGCATTAAACAAATTGATGGTTCCATAGAAATTTACATCGTAGATCGTTTGTTGATCATTTTGATGCGGCATGCCGCCATAAGAAGCGAGATGAAAAATGTGTGTAGGCCTTATGCCCTGTATGAGGCGACGAATGCCGGCATGATCAGTGAGCGTTATTTCATGAAGGGTAAGATTATTGAGTGCTGGTTGCAACCGCCATAGATCTGAATTTTTTTCAACAAGTACGTGTAGAGCGGTATGCCCATCGCGTATAAGCTTGTGGACAAGATTGGCACCGATAAATCCCGCCCCGCCCGTAATAAAAATTGGTGTTGAATAATCCATGTGCCTACACTCCTTTCGGAGTCAAGATACCATCAATGTTACGCAAAATAAATGTGCGAAGGTTTCTTTTTTTGTAAGCGTATGTATTCAAAAATGGTTTTAAATTAATTGCGTATAAGGTATAAATAATCTTATTTTCTGTTTGATTAAGGTGCTCGCAAGGTGCATCAAAAGAAAAGGAGCCTTACGATGAAAACAAAAGTGTTGTTTGTTGTGTTATTTCATGTTTGCTTCCTCAGTGCAACATTTATCGAGAGTTTTGGCAAAGAGAGACTGTGGAAGCAACTTAAAGATATCCAACCAGCTGTGAATAAGCACTTTGTTGTTGTGATTGCCTCGTATAACAACCAAAATTGGTACAAAAAAAATCTCAATTCAGTCTTTAACCAGACGTACAAAAACTATCACGTTATCTATATTGATGACTGTTCTTCTGACAAAACCGGTGCCTTAGTCGAACAATATGTTAAGGAGCAGCACCAAGAACTGCATGTTACACTGATTAAAAATAAAGAACGTAGGGGGGCGATGGCAAATTACTATGAGGCCATCCATTCTTGCGGGGCTGCGAGCATTATTGTGCAGCTTGATGGCGATGACTGGTTTGCTCATGATCATGTCTTGGATTTGCTTAATAGGGTCTACAATGATCCCAATGTGTGGCTTACCTACGGACAATTCAAAAGATATCCTTCGGGAGAAAAAGGGTACTGCCAAGAGATACCATCAAAAATTATAGAAACTAATGAATTTAGATCGTATAAATGGGTAACGTCGGCGCTTCGAACGTTTTACGTAGGACTTTTTAAATTGATTAAAAAAGAAGATTTACTTTTTAATGGCCAATTTTTACCCATGACTCATGACTTGGCAATTATGTTTCCAATGCTTGAAATGGCGGGTTCAAGAATTAAATTTATCCCTGACGTCCTTTATATCTATAATAATGCAACAGTACTCAATGATCATAAGGTTAATGGAGCGTTACAAAAGACGCTTAATCATTTTATTCGCGCCAAAGAAAAATATACGCCACTTGCAAAAGCTTCCTAGATAGTAAAATGAAAAACAATGCCCTTGTTTTAATTTTGAGCTTGCTCCTTAATTCATCTGTGGTTAACGCGGATCATGCTATTAGCTATAAACTCAATGGAGGCCGCTTGGGGGACTGTATATATTCTTTTTGTCTTGCTAAATGGCTAGCGTATAAATACGAAACAAAATTTTACTATGTTCCTTTTGAACATGCTGATGCTTTTTCTCTGGGATTATATGAAGAACAATTGACAAAAACTATTGAGAAAAAATTCAAAAAAACTGTTCTTATACGAACAGAAGAAGATTTGGCGTATCAATTAAAAAAAACAAAAAAGAAGACGCTTTTTTATATTGAGTTTCTGGCTACGATAGACGCTCCTCAGGATATTCGAGAGGCTGATTCTTTAATGGAGAATATTGTTGCTACCAACTGGCTTTTTTTATTCGTGCCAAAGAAAAGTATGAGGTTGGAAGCATAAGTTCAAAAAATAAAAGAGAGGAATTTGTATGAAGAAATCAGTGCTTTATGGAACATATATTTTTTTAATGGGCATTTTAACTGCTGTGTCTGCTCGATCTGTTTATATAGTGCCATTTGCTGGCTATGATACTGCTACATTTGGCCAATCAGAAGATGAAAGAGTATTTTTGCGATTAAAAGCCTCTTTAAATGCGCTTGGGCATCAATGTAGATACATTTATACCGACGAAATTAAGCATCTTTCAAATGATGACGTTGAGTATCTTGTACTGCTCAATTACTCAAATACTCCTGAAAAATATTTAAAAAAAATTGATAAAGATAAATTAGTCCTCATGTGTTTTGAACCACCAGTTGTTGAGCCACAGAACCATGATCGTTCTGTCCATAAACATTTTGGTAAAATCATTACTTGTTTCGATAATGTATCAGGTTCTCAATATTACAAATTTTTCTATTGGTCGTGGGTAGATAAGTCTTCCATACCCAAATCAATACCTTTTGAGCAGAGAAAACTTGCTACGCTTATTAATGGTTGCAAATCTGGAAAACATGATGATGAGCTCTATTCTCAAAGATTAAATGTTATTAAGTTTTTTGAAAAACAAAAAAGTAATGATTTTGACTTCTATGGTAGAGGATGGGATTCCAAAAAATATAAAAATTATTGTGGTGCGATCCCTACAATTTCTGGAAAAGGTCCTATCTTGGGCAAATATCGTTTTTGTTTTTGTTTTGAAAATATCAAAAATGTTCCAGGATATATCTCTGAAAAAATATTGGATTGTTTGAATGCTGGTTGCGTTCCTATTTATTGGGGCGCGCCCAATATTGATCGTTATATTCCTAGAAACTGTTATCTTTTGCGTGAAGACTTTGGCTCATGGCAAGAGTTGTATGATTTCATAAGAACAATGCCAGAAAGCACTTATCAGCACTATCTTGATAATATAAAAAACTATCTTGCACGTGATGCTGCATTTTTATTCTCGCAAGCAAGTTTTGTAGATTCGGTTCTGAATGCATTATTTCCTGGTTATGATCGAACAAAAATTTTTGATGCCAAAGAATGTGCTGCGCTTACCACAAAAGATTCTTGGCTAGCTATCAATTTCAATCCAAAAATGCGTGGAACATACAGGCATAATGGTTGTTATGGACGAAGGCAAGGCAAGCTTTTGAAGAGCCTTGAAGATTTCCACCCAACCGCCAATAAAAACTTTGTGGTGGTGATTGCATCCTACAACAATAAAGATTGGTACAAAAGAAACCTAGGTTCGGTTTTTATGCAACAGTATGAAAATTATCACGTTATTTATGTTGATGACTGTTCCCCTGATGGCACTGGTAATTTGGTCGAACAATATATCAAAGAAACACATCAAGAAGATCGGGTGACGCTCATTAAAAATACAAAGCGTATGGGGGCGATGGCAAATTACTATAATGCAATTCATTTATGCGACAATGATGTTGTTATCGTACAACTTGATGGGGATGATTGGTTTGCTCATGATCGCGTATTGGAGTTATTGAACAAAGTATATGCTGATCCCAATGTATGGCTTACGTATGGGCAGTTTGAACGATATCCGTCTGGTGAGCATGGTATATGTAAAGAGATCCCCACCCATATTATTAAACGTAATAAATTTAGATCGTATCGAGAGTTGGCATCTGCATTAAGAACCTTTTACGCGGGCCTTTTCAAGTTGATTAAAAAAGAAGACCTGCTTTTTGAAGGTGAGTTTCTGCTTTCAGCATATGATATGGCCATTATTATTCCTATGCTTGAAATGGCAGGTTATAGAAGCAAATTTATTCCTGATGTTCTTTATATTTACAATAGAGCTAACTGCATTAATGATGATAAAGTAAATATCTCTTTGCAACATGATATGGATGAATTCATTCGAGCAAAAGAAAAATATGTACCTTGTGAAGGAATCGTATGAAAATGATAAAAGCACTTTTCACTTTAAGTCATATTCTGCTTATGCTGAGCCCAATTTATGCTGATGAGCTGAAAAATAATCTTGTTTTATCAAACAAAGATCACCTACATGAAAAAAATCTGAACGAAGAAGTGCTTTGGAATAAGCTAAAAAATGTTAAACCGGCAACTAATAAACATTTTGTTGTAGTTGTTGCTTCGTATAACAACAAGGATTGGTATAAAAAAAACCTTGATTCAATTTTTATGCAGAAATATGAAAATTATAATGTAATTTACGTTGATGATTGTTCTCCCGATGGTACGGGAAATCTTGTTGAGCAATATATCAAGAATAAACATCAAGAATACAGAGTTATTTTGATTAGAAATAAAGAACGGATGAAACATTTGTCAAATTATTACCATGCGATCCATTCGTGTGCTAATGACAGTATTATTGTGCTGATTGATGGAGATGACTGGCTAGCGCATGATCATGTGCTAGATTTACTTAATAGAGTGTATGATGATCCCAATGTCTGGCTTACGTATGGATTATTCAAAAGATATCCATCAAATGAACGTTGTTCAAGTAAAAGTATACCGGTAAATGTTATACAAGATAATGCATTCCGATCAATTTCCACATTTGCGGTACACCTAAGGACGTTTTATGCAGGACTTTTTAAAACGATTAAGAAAGAAGACCTGCTTTTTGAAAAAAAATTTATTCCATGTGCCTGTGATTTAGCGATGATGTTTCCTATGTTTGAAATGGCTGGATTTAAAAGCAAATATATACCTGATATTCTTTATATTTATAATAATGCAAATGCTCTTAATGTTCATAAGCAGACCCCTGATTTGCAGCAAAAAATGGATCATTTTATTCGATCAAAAGAAAGATATGCTCCATTAAAGACGCTAGAGGCTTAATCATAATTAATTGTTTGCTCGTTGAGGATGAAGGGAAGAAGAATGGTAACGGTGTATATAGTCTCAAAAATCATGCCTGCGCAATATTTACTCTGTCAAGAATTCTTGCCAATCTGCAAGCTGGTCTTGCTGCGCGCTTGGTCATTGCCATAATTTCTTTAGAAAGGGTAACCCACTAGTTTGACTTCCTTATAGGTAAAAGATGTCAAAGCCTCTTATATTTTGTTTCTCATCAATTCTTGATAAAACTATTTTTTTCTATTGACTAATTTAGTCAAGCTAATAGAGAGTAAGTGATTATTTTGATGTAGAGGAGAGGTAATGATTTGTCAAAAACATTTGATTGTTATTTGCTCGCTTACAATAGTATCGACATTGTTGTGTGCTTATGACAATTCGAAAAAAAAGATACCTAACAACCTGCGAGATGAATTAATCTCTGTATCGGAAAAAAGAGTTGATCAGTACAAAGAAATAATAAAAAGAATCAATGAGCACAAGACTATAACACAGGATGTAAAGGATTTACTTCTTGAAATCGCTGATAAATATGAAAAGGACTTAAAAAAAAATAAAATTGAGTTTGAAACACTTAAGAGCAAGGAAATTATTTTAGAAAAATTAATGCGAGAATCTGTAATAGCAAACACGTTTTTAAGCGCTACATACAACAGTGACTGGCTTCGTGCTAAAAATTTTTGTCCGTATGGAGCTGCCGCTAATTTTTCTTTTCTCTACGTTCTATTCAGAATCTTAGACGCTATTAACCCAGCATCAATTCTAGAGATGGGTATGGGGCAAACATCATTAATGACATCGCAGTATGTAGCTTACAAGAACAAAGATGCACACCTAATCATTGTAGAGCACGACTCCGGTTGGATATCTCGCTTGCAATCAAAAGTTGTGATTGACAAGAATATAAAAATTCTACAAATGCCGCTCAAGGAAGTTACATACAATGGTTATGCTACAAAAAACTATGATAATTTCTTTCAACAGTTACATGAATTTAAATTTGATTTTATTGTCGTTGATGGGGGCGATACTTCTGAGCGTTATTCACGGACAAGCGTTTTGGACCTTATTCCGAATAACCTACATCAGTCTTTTGTGATTGTTTTTGATGATTTCAGTCGTCCGGGCGAACAAGATACAGTGCGTGAGGTGTTGAACAAGCTTGAATCTGCCCATATAAAGTATAGTACTGCTATTTTTCAGGGAACAAAAACTCAAAGAATTGTTTGTTCAGAGGACTTGGCATATGTGAAATATCTTTAGATATAGCAGTTTATGTCTGTGGGTTATGATGAAGCAAAAAATTAAACTTTTTTTGATGATAATTATGTTTTGCTTTCCATCTACGTATCTGGTTGGGGCTCCTCATGCACTTACCTATCAGATACGTGGCCGATTAGGTGATTGCTTGTATGCATATAGCATGGCGAAGTGGTATTCGTATAAATATAAAATACCAGTTTTACTTACCGCTTTTAAATATTCAGATACGTTAGCGCTGAGCAATTATGAAGTGTATTTGAATGATGATTTGAAGAAAAATTTTAAACATTATGTGCCTATCAGATCAGAGCAAGAGTTAGTTAATCAATTAAAAAAATCTGAGCCAACGCTTTTTGAGGTCAGTTTTAGGGCATCTGTTGAATTGGGTTATCAAAATAAAGAGCTTCCCTGTTTGCCAAAAACAGCTCGATCATCTTTAGTTTATTTTGCTGCGCGTAGGTATCCTGAATATGGGGCAGAACTCAAAAAAAGTTTTAAACCTTTAAAAGATCTTAGGCTTCCATCTTTCCCTAAAGATTTTATAACAGTTGCAATGCATGTTCGGAAAGGCAGTTGCAATGATACTCCATTAAGTTCATGCCAATATCTTGATGAAGATAAAAAAGTAGCTTGTTCAGATGAAAAAAAGATGATAGATCGACGCTTTCCTCTCAAGTTTCCACCTGAACAATATTATGCTGATCAAATTATAAAATTGTCTGATGTGCTTAATGAAGCCCCCCTTTATGTGTATATTTTTACAGATGATAAAAATCCAGAGCTTATTGTGAGTCGACTGAAAAAAAGAGTTGATCGTCAAAATATAGTGTTTGCTTGCCATCAGGGTCCGAATAATTATTCAAATAATTTGATTGATGATATTTATGTTATGGCCACATTCGATTGTCTGATTAGGCCTGATTCGTATTTCTCGTGGATCTCACAAATGGTTGGTTCTCATAAACTTATAATTTTTCCTCAAAAGGCTAAATGGATCAATGATCATATGCTTATGATGACGGATGTTGGAATTATCTTTTGTGATCAAAAAACAAATGAAACGCGATATTTAGGATTTAATTGTGTGACGGCGGAACATAGAAAGTTAGTTAAAAAACTGCTTTTAAATAAACAGGCTTTTGTCCAAAGTAAGTAAAGAAGATATTCTGGGAAGATGCTAAAACACAGTAAATTAAGCTCTTACATGATAAAAAAATTTGAAGCTCTTTTATGAAGATATAGCAGTGTATAACCGTCCTTATTTTTTGTAAGTTAATTGAAAGACAGTCAACTTTTATTATAGAATATTTCGCGAAAAAAGCTTTTTTGCGCATCAGTTGTTGAATGCAGCATGCTAGAAGGCGAATTTGGGCTGGACGAGAATTACTTTGGCGCCAAAAGAGTTCGCAGAAAACGAGGACGTGGGGCCGTTGGTAAAACGTCAGTTTGCGGACTCTTGAAAATATATGGGAAAGCTTTGTGCCCGTCGTTAAAAAATGCCCGCAACAAGAGCTTGCGCCAATAATTCATGACAAATCCTTGAGCGTTCAACTATTCATACCGATGCATGGAAGGACTATGCCGGCCGTATTGTTAATGGATACGCCCATTATAGAGTTTTTCATGGTGCAAATGAATTCGTCCGACGGAAGCCGTATCTTAAAGGGATCGAATCTTTTTGGCCTTTTACAAAAAGGTGGCTTGCCAAATTTAATGAGGTTAAAAAGTGCTTTGGGCTTCATCTAAAAGAATGTGAGTGGCGATGGAATAAAACTCCTGCTACTCTAAAAACCGAGTTGTGTGTAATCTTAAAGCAAGCTAAACTTTAATGGACTAGAGCCTTGGGATATATTTGTAAAGGAGAATAAGCATGAAACTCAAAAAATATAAGGTAATTTTAAATCTAATCGTTGTGGTCTTATTATCAAATTCAATTCATCCAAAGAGTAAATTTTCTAATCAATTGCCGAATGATGTAGTGCATGCTAAGACTGTGGATGAAATATTTGCATTGATAATGCCAATTCTACCAATTAACCCAATAATAATTGAGGCAGGTGCATACGATGGTAGTGATAGTGTTAAGATGGCAAAATTTTGGCCACAAGGACGCGTTCACAGTTTTGAGCCAGTTCCAGAACTATGTCTGAAAGTGATGAAAAAAACGAAAGACTATCGCAATATTTCAAGCTATCAGTATGCCCTTTCTGACAAAGAGGGACATGCTGACTTTTATGTATCTTCATTCGAAAAAACACCGGATGCTCCTTCTGCTTCGAGCTCTCTATTAAAACCGGCAAAACATCTTGATGTATGCCAAAATATAATTTTTAAGAAAAAAATATCAGTCGAAACGACCACTATTGATGTATGGGCTGAAAAAAACAGGATTGATCATGTTGATTTTATCTGGTTGGATACCCAGGGGAGCGAATTATCAATTTTGAAAAGTTCGCCCAACATCTTAAAAACTGTAAAAGCTGTTTTTACAGAAGTCGAGTTTATAGAGGCGTATAAAGATCAACCACTATTTAAAGATGTAAGAAAATTGATGGAAAATAATGGATTTACATTGGCAGCTGTGCGTATGTATAGCTGGTCCGCCGATGTATTGTTTGTTAGGCAAAAATGAAAAAACGCCCCCGCAATATAGTTACGTGGGGGCTCTATCAACTCATTGTTTTTATATTGCTCAGCTAGGTTTATGAGATTAAAATATCATCAAGAAAATCTTTAAATAATATCGATTTATCATCAGATGGTTGTGAATATCTACCTGAGGCAAAGTGCAAAAAATGATGATCTATATGAAATTCAACCGCAAGAAATGGTTCCTCATGGTTACATTCCGGGCACGAAAGTGTTTTTATCAAAAAAGATATTTTTTTCTGACTAAATCCGAGTTCATGAAGTCTTTCGCTGCTTTCACGTGGAAGAGCGGAAAGAGGGATTCTTGAATATTTTTTTACTCGAACCTTCGGATTATCTTTTAGATACCAGTAAGTATTTCCACCTGAATCTAAAAGTGTTCCATTGGCATACGTCAAATCAAAATTCAAAGCCATGGGATTGGGTAATTTCTTTAAATTAAAAAATGATAATCCAATCCAGATATATTCGAGGCCTTTATTTTTACGATCATGTTGTACTGTTCCGATGAGATCATGATCTTGCATGTACTCTCTTATGCTAAAATCTCTAATCAGAAAAATATCCCCCTCCATGATGCCAACGATATCATTAGTATCTCGACCAAAATTTTCAAGTGCAAATCGAACAAGCTGACAATGCCTAACACTTCCGTTTTTTTCATTAAGATGAACTCCTAATTGTTTGATTTTATTTATCAAAACACCAGTTTGATGGAGCTCTTGAGGGAAATTAATGCAACAGATATTAAATTTTTTGCACGCATCTTCAATTTGTTGCTTGCACTCTTTATTGGTTGCATCACTAATAACAATAAAATCAAAGTCATCTTTTTCTGCTAAAAATTTTTTAAGACATTTGTATTGAAATTCAAGGAAATCTGGTCTGTTATGATGTATTGCAAATAACCGTATTCGTGCATCGGCGCTTATGAATAAAAGAGACGCAACAAGTAAACTCGTTAAATAAATCTATTTTATCATACTTTTACTTTCTTTAACATGGCAGTAACAGCATCTTTTACGTGAGGTACATGGAAATCTTTTAATAATTTAGAGACATCAAGTTCACAGTTTGAACGATTTTTTGACATTTCACGCTGTTCCTCTGGGGTAAAATTCTGATAGGTAAAATTTGGATCGATGTATTCTTTGTATAAATCAAGCATTTCGTTGTGAGACATTGTTCCTGGATTTGCAAAATTATAAGTACCTTTCAAGCCTCGTAATGTCATTTCAATTGCGATAGGAAGGAGATCGTCAAGAACTGAAATTGAATTGGGTAGATCTACTACCTTTTTGAATCGTATGATTTTCCCAAGAAAACTTCGCGGATTCATATCACTTGAAACGGGCATTTTTACGCGTAAATTAAGAACATTCGGATATTCAAGAATGAGCTTTTCAAGCAAAATCTTGGTTCGTGCATAGAAGTTGCCAAAACAGTTGGGTTCATCTTCTTCTTTAAATCCAATGCCACTTTCCATAGGATGTGACGAATTATATGAGTAAATGCAACCAGTAGTTAAGTTTGTTACTGGAATGCCATAAAGAAACGCGATATCAACCAAATTCAATGTTCCCAAAACATTGGTTCTGAGTGTTTCTTGTTTATGAGTTTCACACCAATCAACATTTGGTCTTCCGGTTATTCCAGCAGCATTGATAATAAAGTCTGGTTTGAGAGTTTCTATTTCGGAAATGAGTTCTGATCTGTTTTCAAGCCTTGATGTAGCACATACTGTAGTATATTTTTTATCCTTAAGTAATTGCACAATTTTTTGCCCTAACCATCCGGTTTTGCCGCCGAAAACTAAAAATGTTTTGGAAGAATTATGGAGTTGGCAGAAGCTACTATTATTTGTGAGCAAAAAAAATGCTAGCAATGCGTTTAGTTTGTTATTCATTGTTCTAGTTCTCCGCTAGAATTCCAAATTTTTTAAAAAGTTTGATAATTTCATGCTTATCTACAAGCGCTTGTTCCGAGTTAAAGCTATCAATAAATTTTTTATCTAAATGTAGTCCATTAAATTTATTATCTTTCATGTATGCAGGTATGGTATCGATATTAGGCCCCCAAACGCTTGGCATGATTACATAATAATTGCCAAAATCAAACGTCCGTGGAATCTCGGTGCGATTAATAAGCTCTTCATGAAGTTTTTCTCCAGGTCTAAGACCAGTGACAATAACCTTGCTTTCTGAGTGAAATTTGTCTTTGAGTACGTCGATAAGATCGGTGATTTTTAATGACGGAAGTTTCCTTACAAAAATCTCGCCGCCAGTGCCGTATCGTAAAACATCAAAAATCAATTCAATGGCTTCTTGCTTATCAACTATGAATCGTGTCATGCGCGGATCAGTGAGCGTAATGTTTTCGCCGGCTTTAATTTTTTCAGAAAAAAGTGGAATGATTGAGCCTGTACTTTCCAGTATGTTCCCAAATCTGACGACCAAAAATGTAGATTGAATACTTTTTTTATCATAGTTGGTAAAGAGCTTTTCAGTTACAAATTTTGAGCCCCCGTAAGCATTTACTGGGCAGCATGCTTTGTCGGTTGATATATACAATATTTTTTTTACATTATTTGCAATACATGCATTGAAAACATTGAGGCCCCCAATGACATTTGTTTTGATTGCCTGCTCAACATTTTCCTCCATCATATCAGCCCTTTTAAGTGCTGCCGTATGGAAAACTATATCAATATTTTTTGTGTGCTTTAGTAGGTTGTCATAATCTCTAATGTCACCGATAACGCTTTTTATTTTTGAATGGTATCCCAATGTTTTTGCAATATTAAAATGTTTTACTTCGTCTCTGCTAAAGATGATAACTTTCTTGGGATTGTATTTCAATACTTCTGCTGCAATTGATCTTCCCAAATAACCGGTGCCACCAGTAATTAAAATATTTCTGTTTTCGAATAAATCGAAATTGCTTATTTCTTGGCCGCTGATAGTTGCTATATGTATTGGAATAAGCAAAACAGTAGGGAAAATATTAAGTAATTTTTTTAAACCAATAGACACTCAAGCTCCTTCTCCATGTTTTGTCGACATTATATATTCCAAACTTATAATGGCAAACACCTTTTAAGTAAATTATAACCTTTTGGAGCAACTTTGGCACAAGAAAAATATTCTCTAAGTTCTGTAAAATATTGACAATACAATTCATTGTAATCTATTTCTACAAAGATGGGGGACGAGAAGATAAGGCTAAAATTGAATATTTATTAAGCAACAAAATAATAAAAGAGGAGTATAGTTCTTATGATTAATTGTAAATCTGTGCGAATATATATTCTTTTTCTTGTTTTTCCCTTTTCAAATATGCAGGGAAAAAGCGACGAATATTTTCATGCAATAACCTACAAGCCTTGTGGTACTCGTCTTGGCGATCGTGTCTATTTGTATAGTTTAACAAAATGGCTTTCTTATAAGTACAAAATACCTTTTTTATTTATTCCTTTTGAGTATTCAAATTTTTTTGATTTAACTAATCGTCAAAAAATTTTAAATGCTGATTTGAGTCGTTGTTTCAAATGTACGATAGGGATAAAATCAGAAAAAGAATTGTCTTCTCATTTGAAACAACAGAAACAGCCAACGCTATTTGAAGTTGATTTTTTTTCAAGTATTTGCCTTCCAGCAGAACTTAAAGAGCTCAGCAAAATAACTAAATACGAAGTTGGGATTAATTGGATTTATTTTTTCAAATTTCTTTATCCTGAATATGGGGAAGAGCTGAAAAAAGATTTAAAAGTTTTATCTGATTTTCCTTCTCTAGCCTTCCCGTCAGGATTTATAACTGTTGCGGTTCATGTTCGTAAAGGGGGTGGGTTTGATGCCCCACAAACGTATGTTCAGTATCTTGATGAGTATCACGGTAAATATGTTGATACAAATATAACCAAAAAAGGTCATAGGGGTAACCCGATAAAATTTCCGCCTGAGCAATATTATGTTGATCAAATAGTAAAACTTTCGACGATGCTCAATGATGCGCCTCTTTTTGTTTATGTGTTTACGGATGATAAAAGGCCTGATTTAGTTGTTGAGCGGTTAAAAAAAGAATCAATCATCCTAATATAAAATTTGCCTGTAGGTCAGGAGAAAATATTTATAAAGAAAATATTATCAATGATATGTGTCTTATGTCTTTATTTGATTGCCTGATTAGAGCATCATCACATTTTGCCTGGCTGTCACAACTTATTGGCGCTCACAAAATAGTAATTTTCCCTCGACAATGTAAATGGGTTAATGATAGTGTGGTTATGATAACCAACGTTGGATCTGCTTTTTATGATCGAAAAAATGAATCGGTAAAATATTTAAATTTCGATAATGTTACCAATGAGCATAAAAACATGGTGAAGAATGTTTTTTCTACCAAATTCTAAATTTGCCTAGCTTTGCAATAGGACGTGCATCCTTTAAGATGGGCAATGGGTAGCTTTTTCGTTTGTGCATATTTTGCCTTATCCAGAAGGGAATTATGAGACAACGTGTAAGAAACTTATTTTTATTTTTTATCGCTGCCAATGTTCTTTATCTTACCTCAGTTGCTCAAGAAGTAGAGCTTGATGAGCTGAAAACACATTTTTTTACATCAGAAGAAGATGTTCTTCAATTATATCAACTAATGAAAGATACACATGAAATCTTACAATTTAAGAATATAACCTATTGGGCGATTGCAGGAACTCTTTTAGGGGCTGTGCGACATCAGGGAATTATTCCATGGGACAATGATTTAGATATTTGTATCGATAAGAAACAAAACAGTGATTTTATCTTAACAAAACCTCTGTTCGAGCGGCTTGGCTATTCTGTACAGAGTTGGACAGATAGAGTTGGACATCGAATTTGCAAAAAAGATAAAAATAAAATTCTAATACACATGGATATTGTCGTGCATGAGGAAGCGACCGATTATTTCTACTATCGTTGGAAAAGGCAGGGTATCTTTCAGCAAGAACGCATTAAGGGAAATGATTTGTTTCCACTCAAAGACTATATATTCGGCAATATATCTATAAAAGGCCCTAATAACCCCTTTAATTATCTTACAAGCTGTTATGGTGCCGATTGTCTTGAAGTTGCTCTCATACGAGATCGTGGCAAAAAGAATGGTGAAATTAAAAAAATATCCTTAAAAGATGAACTTAAATATCCTGCAATGCCCATAGGTCCCCTTCAAGATCGAACCTTTGAACTAGTATCAGATGAGGTACTTTCACCGAAAATATTTACCATAAGCTTACAAAATGATGGTCAAATCGAATCAATTGCCAGAAAAATAAAGCCTGTATTTATTGCAGCGTTTGAAAAACAAGCCAAAAATCAATTTAAAAAAGAACACCCAAAAGAATACCAAGTATTGCATCGATCCAATAAAACTATAAACGATCTTTTGCAAACACGATTCTTAAACATAATAGAAGCTCTTAAACAACAGCGTGGAGATATTAAAAATGTTTCTGTTATCACGATAGAATCAAACAATGCGAAGAACATTATAGGGTACTTGTTATTTGTTGAAGCCTCAATTAATCAAATACTGCAATCGATGATAAAAAGAAAATATATCTCTTCCATAGTTTCTTTACCGCAAGATATTTTGCTGGCCCAAGATATACAAGATTCAACTAATAAAACTGTCTATATTCTCTCGCTTGCCGTTCATCCAAAATTTCAAAAACGCGGATTTTGTAAGAAATTAATATCTTATCTTCTTGAACAATGTCCTAATATAAAAAAAGTATATCTCTTATCAGCGGCGTCCAAAGTCAACGTATCCGTTCAAAAAATTTATGAGCACCTAGGGTTTGTCGGTATTGGGGAATTAATAACATCTGATCAGAATGCTAAAAATTTATATTTACTGGATACAAACCAATATCCAAATAATCGAATGTGTAAGTTATTTGTGTAAGTGGGATAAGATAAAACCAAAAAGGTGAAAAAGAGAATTAGGCTCCGTTGACTTTTCTAACGCAACCATAAAATTGTCCCTACAAAAGAAAGAAATGACACGTAATTTCGTGCCGATTTATCAAATCGAGAAAAAACATGTCGAAAGTATTTGAGCTTTGAAAAGAAGCCCTCGATTACACTCCTTTCTTTGTAAATATGTTTATCATACTCGATTTTTACTATACGATTCGATCTTTCTAGAATAACGGGCAGATAATTTTTGTTGCGTAATTCAACTCTGAATTCGTCACAATCATAACCACGATCGCCAAGTGCATATTTGCCTCGAACAGCTCCAATCAATTTCACTGCCCATCTAACATCACTGTCCTGTCCGAGTGTAACGAGAAATTTTAACGAGTTACCAAGTGCATCAACAAGAGCATGAATCTTTGTTGTAAAGTCCTACCAAGGCCCTCAATTTGTTGCTCTCCATAGCCAGCTGAACATGCATGAGCACGTACAATTGTGGCATCAATCATTATGTATTCTGTATCAGGATCTTGAATGCAGAATGAATGCAAATTTTCCCAGATTCTTTTTTTACTCCACGCATTAAATCTTTTGAATATGCTGTTCCAGCCTCCGTATTCTAATGGAAGTATTCTCCATGGAGCTCCAGACCTTGCTATCCAATAAATCGCCTCAAGGAAATTCTTACATTCTCTTTCTTGTCCGACATATATGTTTTTAACTGTCTTTAAAAAGCAAAACATCTTTGCCCACGCTGCTTCTGTGATATACTCTCCTGGCATGATAGCACCTTTGAGTTGAAAAACTCTGATTTTTTTGTTGGTGTTATCATGCAAAATTTTTGTCATTTTAAAAAGTCAACAGAGCCTAATCACAGCAAATGTTTTTTTGGTCTTTTATAAAGAGGAGATTGCTAAATTCAATGGGGTTAAAAAAATACATTGAGTTCCATTGAAAAGAATGTGAGTAGCGATGTAACAAAACTACTGCTACTCTCAAAATAGAGTTGGATGCAAGGTAAGGCTTAAAGGGCTAGCTTTAAATAAATAATTAAACCTGAATTGTTCATAAAGGAGAATAAGCATGGAATTAAAATATAAAATGATTTTTAATTTAGTTATTGCGATCTTGTTATCAAATTCGATATATCCGAAGAATGAGTTTTCCGAACAATTACCGAATGATGTATTGCATGTTAAGACAGCTCATGAAATATTTGCGTTCATAGCTCCAATTTTACCACTTAATCCAGTAATTATAGAAGCAGGTGCGCGTGATGGTAATGATAGTATTAAGATGGCAAAATTTTGGTCACAAGGGCAGGTGCACAGTTTTGAGCCGGTTCCAGAACTCTATATGAAGGTGAAGCAAAAGGTGAAAAATTATCGCAATATCTCAAGCTATCAGTGTGCTCTTTCGAACAAGGAAGGAACCGCTGATTTTTATGTCTCATCATTTAAAAAAACACCGAATGATCCTTCTGCTTCAAGTTCTCTATTAAAACCAGCAAAGCATCTTGATGTATGTCAAAATATAATTTTTAAGAAAAAAATATCAGTCGAAACAACTACTATTGATAATTGGGCTAAAAAAAATTCAATCGATCATATTGATTTTATCTGGTTGGATACTCAGGGGAGTGAGTTATCAATTTTAAAAAGCTCACCCCATATATTAAAAACTGTAAGAGCCGTTTTTACAGAAGTCGAATTTATAGAGGCATATGAGAATCAACCACTATTCAAAGATGTAAGAGATTGGATGGAAAGCAATGGGTTTACGTTGGTAGCTGTACGTATGCATAACTGGTATGCCGATGTATTGTTTGTCAGATCAAAATGAAAGAAGGCCCCACACCATAACTGTGGGGCCTAATCCATTTATTGTTTCTATATCGGTCGGTTAGATTGTGGCTATACAAAATCCAAAATAAATGAATTTACATATGCGTCCCAAAATATAAATCCTCAGATACTATTACTTTTTGTTCTCTTAACCCTTTATAAACACCAGCAAAATATTTAATCTTATAATCATCGAGCTTTTTTACTAACAATTGAGCCGTATCTTTTTCACCAGGGCGGTTAAAATCATCAATAATGATAACAAAAGATGGGTGTAAATTTTCTGGAATTAACTCCAAAACACTAGTTCGAGAATAACGCGTGCTGGTATCTCCCCCGTCAACCATAACTAAATCAAACTTCATCCCTTTAAGATGGTCCCGGAGACCCTCATAAACTTTCGTTGTATATCCTTCACAACCAACCTCTTTAAGTGGCATGAGTAAAATTTTTATGCTATCACTCACCAATTTATTCTTTTGTATAAAATCAATCCACGCCGGATTATGCTCAACCACATAAACTGCTGCGTTTTTATTTTTAAGATCAACATATCGCGAAAGCATGCGAGAAGTTTGTCCGGGTCCAAATTCCAAAATTGATGTTGGATTAAAATCATTCAAAAAGCGAAAGAGTACATAAAGGTAAGAAAAATTAGCCGCAAATCCTGAGGGACAAAAGTCAGTCCCTTTTAGCCACTCACAGGAACTCGTAGAGCTATTAAAAACATTGGCAAACCAAGATTCTCTTAAGAACCCCTCCAATTTTAATACTTCTTTCTTTATGGCGTTAAGAGAGCCTTTTTGAAACTTAAACATTTCTTGCTGCAGAGTGCTCTGAAGATCGTTTTTTACATCATTAATTAAACTATTAAGTTCTCTTTTTTGTACTTTACATTCTTTCAAGAATTTTTCATAACAAATATCTTTTTGCGTAGATAAGGGTTCTTCGCCGGCCAGCATATAAGAAAATGCTCTACCGCAGGCGAAAAACAATAGTGTTGCAAGCTTTTTTTTCATAGTACCCTCAGCATTAACTCCCCACATTATTCACGTCAAAAAATGTCGGTAAGCGTTACGTTGATACAGAAATTATTTTCTTTCTCACATCCTTTCCTCCCCAGCTTATTTTTTACCGAGTAAGCGGGTTGTATTTTGGGGAGATGTTATAAATTTATGAGCGTATTGCATCTTGAAGATGATCAAAGGGTAGTCTTTTTATTTGTGCATATTTTGTTTTTTTCATAATGATTTTCCAATTATTGCGTTGGACTGTTTTTGCAATTTTAAAGACATTTATTTCAGTTGCTACGTTTCTCTGATAAACAATATCCGGGATAAATAAAAACTTTTCTCCGACCATTTCCATTAATGGCATCATCATGGCGACATCGGTACAAGCCGTAAAGAAATGACCGTTTTCCATGAGGTCATCAGTTTTAATTTGTTTAAATAACCATGCGTAAAATGTACGTGGTTGACCGAGTACCCATTTATTTTGCTGCCTGAATGCCCTTTTTTTAACAATATCTCCTGGTATTGTGTTCCCATAGCCAATCTGGTTTGTTGGCCAATTGATGAATTGTCCATAGGTGAGCCATATGTTTGGATCCTCGTATGCGCAGTTAATTGTTGACAGAACATCGTCTCTGAAAAACCAATCATCTCCATCAAGATTAACGATGATGGCATGGTCAGGACATGAATGAATTGGGTAATAACGATTAGCTAATGGACCAAGCCGTTCTTTGTTACGAATTAAAGAAACTTTATGCTCCATATGCATAGATTTGATGTATTTTTCAACAAGATCTCCTGTCCCATCAGTGGAGGCGTCGTCGGTATATATCACATGATAATTTCTGTAATTCTGAGCAAAGACAGACGCAAGGTTGATCGTATACCAATCTTTATTATTGTACGACGGAATAACGACAATAAGTAACCGTTCATATTTTACTTTTTTGTTTTTGATGCTTTGGAGTATTCCGGAGTCCTGAGTAAGCCCGTAAGCTTTTGTTTTTGTATCGGTTGATCCAGTGGAATTTTTGCCATAGATGAGTGTGAAAATTAGAACGGTAAAGACTAAGGTACTTCTAACTTTTGCTAAAAAATTCATTTTACTCCCTCTCCTCTTTGGTAGTTAAACTTTTTTTAGTATAGTCAATTGTCTTAACACTGGTTGATGATAATAAGCAAATGGGCAAAAATGAAATTTTTTAATTTTAAAATGGTTTCATGTTTTGTTGTTGCGCTATATATTAATTTTGCATATTGTACATGCATTACCCCTAATGAGCTACATGATAAATCTGCCCATGTCAACCTTGTTCCCAAAATACTTATTGTGTGGTCGAGTGCAAAAAGTGGAGGGGTGCCCAAGCTTTTGGTAACTCTTTATAAAAAATTGGTAGATAGCGGGATTGATATTTCTATTTTTGTCGATGAAAATTCTTATATTCGTAGCGAACTTGATGAGCAAAAGCTGCCCTATTTCTGCGCCAGGTTCGAGTCAAAAAAAAATAAAGAAAAATCTGCATTGAAAAATGCTCTTGTTGAAACATTGACTACCCTATGCGAAAAATACGATATAAAAATTATTCACGCAAATAGGCCTATAGAAGTTTCCGCTGCTCTTAAAGTTGCTGAAAATTTTAAAATTACCGTTATAGCGCAAGAGCATAGTTACCACTTATCCCAGGAATGTTTTAGAGGCGTGCATGCCTTTACTGCAACGAGTCCTCGGGTTGCTATGGCGATGAAAAAGGCAAATGATCAGTATGCATTAGGTATTAAAGTTTGTGATTTTTTGCCGCCATTAACCGAAGAAGAATTGTTTGTTGATTTTGTTCCGCAGTTTAAGAGTAAAGATGAATACTTTAGAAAAACTTTTGGTATTGCAATTTCTAATGCGCCTACAATTTGTATGATAGCCAATTTTTCATTGTGCAAAAATCATGGTTGTCTCATTAGGGCGGTCTCAGAGTTAATACATGTGCACAAGATTCCTGTTCATGTCATTTTAGCGGGTGAAGGATCTCTTCACGTAAAACAGCGGTGCAGGACCTTGGCCAGTGTGCTTAGAATAGACCAGTATGTACATTTTGTTGGGTTTGTTCATGACATTCCTTCTTTGCTTTACTATTCGAATATTAAGGTTTTACCAAGCAAAGGAGAGGCATTTTCGATAGCCATTATGGAAGCTGCTTTTATGCAAAAAACAATTGTTCTTTCCCATCATGCTGGATCTGCTGAAAGTATTATCAAGCATAAAAAAACTGGGTTGTTATTTAATCCGTATGATTACCAGGAACTTGCTGCTTGTCTCAAAAGTCTTATAGAAAACAAAAATTATGCATGCTCACTGGGCAAAAATGTGTGCGATCTTGTAAAAAAAGAATATACGTCGCGTGCTATTGTACGACGATATGTTGATTTTTATAAAAAGGCGTATGAGCTATCAAAAAAGTAAGTTTGCTTGCCAATCGGTTGACTAACAAGGGAAGTCGTCATGTTGCTGAAGAAAAAATATTTTTTATTTGTTTTACTTGTTATAGCGCCATCGTTATGTGCTAAAAAAATAGCAGATCAGCATCGGAGTTTTGTGATTGTAACTGCTTCTTACAACAATGAAGAATGGGCTTCGAAGTATCTTGAGTCAGTTTTCTCCCAAGATTATAAAAATTTTAGAGTTATTTATTATGATGATGGGTCGACGGATAAAACGTTAAAAATCGTGACAGAATTTGTTCGACAACATCATCTAAAGGATAAAATCTCTATTATTCATAATGCAACTCGTGTTGGTCCGCATGAAAATTATTACAAGATGATTCATTCGTGTAAAGGCAATGAAATTGTGGTTATTGTCGATGGGGATGATTGGTTAGCGCATGATAAAGTTTTATCACGTTTGGCCAATGTTTATAATAATCCACTTATTTGGCTAACCTATGGGCAGTTTCAGACATATCCTTCAGGGAAAAAAGGTTTTGCACGGCAAGTTCCTCAAAAAATCATAGAACAGAATAATATCAGATCTTATCCATGGGTGACGACGCATTTGCGTACCTTTTATGCCTGGCTTTATAAATTAATTAGAGAGGAAGATTTGATGTTTGATGGCAAATTTGTCCGCCGTTGTGGAGATGTTGCAATCATGTTACCGATGGTTGAGATGGCAGGATTTCATTCTAAATTTATTTCAGAAATTTTTTTGATCTATAATCGAGCAAACGAAAATAATTACGGGAAACCATTAGGAGACGCGTTTGTTCCGATGGATGAACGAAATGCGATTCAAAATGAGCTTAGAAAAAAACGTCCAAAATATCAGCCGCTTAATCTCGATAACAATACAGTTGCTAAGTTATGTGGTTTTGCCAAATAAAAGGAAAAAGATCTTATGAAATTACGCGTATTATTAGTAGCAATAAGTGTACTTACAAGCAATGTTATTTATGCCTCAACTATTTCAAACAATATTATTGTTGTTGGCGCAGGGTATGTTGGGTTGGTGACGGGGGCCTGCTTTGCACAACAGCCAGCAAACAACGTTATCATTGTCGAAAAGGATGTAGAAAAACTACAAACATTATTAATGGGCAGGGTGCCGTTTGTTGAACCTGGACTTGATGCGGTGATGAATGAAGGGATACGAACAGGTCGGTTGCATTTCTCTTCAAGCATTGCTGATGCCTGCTCAATGGTTAATCCTACTGCTATCTTTGTGTGCGTGGGGACCCCATCGCGTGGAGATGGTTCAGCAGACTTGTCATATGTTTATCAGGCTGCACGAGAGATAGGGGCCTTTTTGTCTAATTATTGCGTGGTGATAGATAAATCAACAGTTCCTGTCGGTACTGCGCGCAAGGTAAAATCAATCATTCAAGAGGAATTTGCGCGTAGAGGGTTAAATCTTGTTGCCATGGTTGCATCTAACCCTGAATTTTTGCAAGAAGGTTCAGCCGTTAAAAACTTTGTTGAGCCAGATCGAGTTGTTATTGGCGTTGAATCTGAAAATGCGCGAGATGTTTTGTATGAACTCTATAAACCATTTCTGAAAGATACCGTTCCTTTTTTGGTTATGAGTCTTGAATCGGCCGAACTTACTAAATATGCTGCCAATGCAATGCTTGCAACACGTATCAGTTTTATGAATCAAATAGCGCTTTTGGCTGATAGAGCTGGCGCTGATAGTAAAGAGGTGCGAGATGGTATTGCAACTGATAAACGCATTGGTGCTTCATTCTTGAATGCCGGCATTGGATACGGTGGAAGTTGTTTCCCTAAAGATGTAAAAGCGCTTGTGGATATGGGCCGTGAGTTTGGTGTTCCCATGACGCTTGCAAGCGATGTTGATCTGGCTAATACTGCACAGCGTCATTATTTTCTGAATATGATTCTTGATTATTATGGTACGTCAATTACCCATAAAACCATTGGTATCTGGGGATTATCATTTAAACCAGAGACTGATGATATTCGTTATGCCCCTTCAATAGATATCATTGCAGGTTTACTTGCTCAAGGAGCCAAGGTCGTTGTTTATGATCCTGCTGCTCAGAATAATGTGTATAACGTTTTTACCAGTAATATTAGATATGCTGCTACAGCAGATCAGCTTTTATCATATTGTGATAGCTTAGTGATTTTGACCGAATGGCGTGAATTTATGCGTCATTCGCCAACAGATTTTTTACGTCTTGCTGACCATGTGGTTTTTGATGGAAGAAACTGTTTTGATCCTGCTGAAATGGCGCGTTGCGGTGTGCGTTATTTTACCGTGGGGAGAAATTGTTACCAACGTGCGCTATAAGCTTTTATACCTGGTGTGCATGCTGTGTTTATTTTTCTTGTGACAAGTATTGCATTATTGTTGTCTTTGAACTGTTCAGGTGAAATATTTATACCTGGTGATAGTTGTCGTAACACCTCCGATGTTCTATTGGGTGGTGCAAAAATCTTAATGTTGTATTGGCGTAGTGACATTGGAATGAATGTTAAAAAAAATCAGAAAAATGCTGATGAGTTATGTCGTTTGCGAGGGTCGGCTGTATATAAGATTAATTTATATAAACATCTTATCCAATATGGATTTAATGTGGTATTGCTGGGCATTGATGATGATGGATTGTGTAAAGAGCTTGCCGATAGTTGGATGCCTTGTTATGCGCTTACAACGCAAGGCGTTGGCAAGCCAGTTAATCAGGATAACGTCTTATTCAACAAGCTGTATGAGATATGTATGCGCGATGATATAAAAATTATTCATTGTCATACTGCTCGAGAGACCCGGATTGCAAAGCGTATTGCACAAAAACTTCCTGTTAGCGTGGTAATGACATTACATATTGATAAGGTTCCGCCTTTAGATCTGGCAAAAAATGTTGATGGAGTTATTTGTGTGAGTCCGCGCACCGAAGATAAAATTAACTACGCAAATCAGCTGCACAATCTTAATATCAAAGAAATAACATGGTTGCCGCCATTCTTTGATGAAGATAAATTTTTAAAGTTCAAACCAACCCTATCAAAAGCCAATTTTTTTAGAAAAAATTTTAATATCGCGCTAAGCGATGCCCCTATTATTTGTTCAGTCGCTAATTTTTATAAAGGATTCAAAAATCATGCGGTATTACTTCGTGCAGTCAAGAAATTAATCGATGATTACCAACAACCAGTCCAATTGTTACTTGCGGGAATTGGGGATCGGTTAGAAGGAATGAAACGACTGGCAGAACAATTACAGATAGCGGACAAGGTTCACTTTTTAGGGCTTACCACAAAAACTCCTGAACTTTATTATTATGCGGATATAAACGCATTGACAAGTGATTCTGAGGCGTTAGGAATTGTTCTTCTTGAGGGAGCTCTGCTGAAAAAACCGATGGTAGGGACGCGTGGAACCGGAATGGAAGCAGTGATTAGACACGGGGAAAACGGATTGTTATTTGAACGTCGTAATGCTGATGACTTAGCAGAATGCCTTTACAAACTATTGAGCGATGCTGCATTTTCTCGAAGGTTAGGTATGCAAGCATACAAGTTTGTTGGAGAAAATTTTCTATCGGGTGTTACGATCAATAAATTAAGAATTTTTTACGAAAAAATAGTGCAGGCATCTTCTCTTCACACGGGCAATGCGTGTTGCTCGAGTATGGTTTGATAAAGCTTGGGTAAATTGTTATCTAAAATTTCTTTTATATTATTCCAGTCTTGTTGGTCAGCCATGATTCCCGTGTAATAGTCTCCCGCATGTGCGATGGTGATGTGTCGCGCGGTCAGCGTTGCCTGGGTAACGGCAAGTGATGTAACCGGAATTTTCCAAAATCCAGCGATGGCGGTAACGTTAATGAATCCTTTATCATGATACATCATAAACACAATGCGCATGGTAGGGTCATAGGGGAGATTATCTTTGTAAATGATGCGTGATGGCGCATACGAAGAGACAAAGAAATTTGATGAGCGAGCAGTGCGCCAATATGACAAATCTCGCGTGGCATTACGGCTGATATTTTTTGTGTCGCGCAAAATAAGCTGCAAGAAGTTATCAAGATCATTTCTGTCAATCAGATTGACACCATAAGCAAGGGAAGAAAAAACTGGTTTTATGATAAGCCATTGGTCAGAAAAATCGTTAAGAATGTGGTGTGTCAGTTCAGGAGAGTACGTTGATTTATAAGTTTTTGCTGCAGGAATGAGGTGGGTAAGTCCAGCTTTGGTAAAGATCATGCTCGTCATATCCTTACGAATGATGTAAGGACGGGTAATGCTGTTAACATAAAGAAATTCTGGGTGATTACGGCGAAAATCTTTGATTGCTGCACTATCGCGTCCACGTTCTGATCCTGACCTAAATACAATGATGCCACGATATGCTCCAATCTGTGACTGCCGTTTGAATGTAGATGTACATGTCTTTTTAAATGTTACATCTTGTTCTAAGTGCCAAAGATTACGATAACAACATCCTCCAAGCTGTTTAAATGTTGGAATGGCCAATGCAGTTTCAGGAGTTACATTGCCAACAAGCCATAGCGATAATCGAAATTGGGCCAGATAGTGCCATAGTATTCCCCAGTAGGGAGCAACAGCATCTTGTGGGTGATCATTCAGCGTAACTGCCGCTGTGCGCAGTGACATATAAATGCCATCACCGCATTCACAAAATTTTAAAGAGCCATCCTCGTATTTAATATCAGCGCATGCAAAGGAGATATCGGCAGGAAGTTTTGTTGCGGTTGTTATAGGAACGGTGACACCGCGGGCAAGAACGCCAGCAACATCGTTTTTTGAAACCATAAATGGTGGATAACTTGTTGCCTGAAGGCCGATAATGCTGCAGAGGCTCAGGATAATGGAATTTATGCCTCTCATAGATGCATCTCATTGTGACGTCGATCGACGTGTATCCCCGATTGTTGTGCTAATGTTTTTTGATTGATTATTGAACGAACGATATATACCGGTCGTCCTTTGATCTCGTGAAACATGCGAATGAAGTATTCGGCAAGTGTGCCAAGCGCAGCAAAAATAAGACTGGTCATAATAAGCATGCCTAAAAGAAGCGTGTAGGTTGCTCGTGGCATGCCCCAGCGATACCAGGATACAAGGTACCAACCGGTACTGAGTATGCTTATGCATCCCAATGCGATGGCCGTGCGTGAGATAAATTCCAACGGTTTGTAAGAAAAATTAACAATAGCTTTTTTTGCCCAGAAAAAGTTGGCGAAAAAGCTGTTACTCGTTTTCCCTCCGGCACGATCTTCACGCACATAATTAATGCCCGTTTGACGGAACCCTGCCCATGTGCGCAGCCCGCGGATATAAAGATCTTTTTCAGGAAGTGACGTAATAATGTCGACAATTTTGCGATCGATAAGCGCGGTGTCACCTGCATCAAGTGGGATATCAAGATACGAGAGCATACGGAAGAGACGATAAAAACACGTATAGCCAATACGACGAAGGATACTGCCTTTGCGTTTAACTCTAATGCCATAAACTACTTCGTAGCCTTGCTGCCAGGTGGTGACAAAGGCAGGAATAAGTTCTGGTGGGTCTTGCAAATCGCCGTCAATAAAAATAACCGCATCTCCGGTTGCATAGCGCATGCCGGCAAGTATGCTTGATTGGTTCGTGCCAAAATTACGTGACATGACTAGTGCGGTGACATGAGGATCCTGAGTTGCCAGTTCATGATAGATGCTCAGCGAATTGTCGGTGCTCGCATTATCAACATAAATGAGTTCAAAATCGTAATCTGGTAATGTTTGCATTACCGTGATTACACGCTCATAAAGTGTTCGAATATTAAGCGCTTCGTTATAACATGCAACAATGATCGATATTTTTTTCATAACAAGACTTTGGGTTAGCGAAGTAATTTTTATACCATGCGATAGTCTTTCTAAGACCATCCTCAACGCCGAATAAAGGCTTCCAATTCAAAAGCGTACGTGCCTTTGTCGATGATAAATGCTGAGCAGGTATTTCATTGGTTGCTTGATTTAAAATTAAAGGCTCAAGATGAGATGCCTGCATAAGGTCCAAAATGAGACGAACAATGTCGATGACCGTGAAGGGTTGATCAGTGCTGAAATTAAAACATTGGCCGATGATATTTGGGCTATCCATGCGTGCAGCAAGAAGAAGGTATGCATCAGCAACATCTTGAACATAAATGTAATCACGTACAAAAAGTCCATTTGATCTGATAATAGGACGTTGGCCTGTAATGACCGCTTGGATGGTGCCAGGAATAATGCGATTGAAATGAAAATCCCCTTCGCCAAAAAAATTGCCACACCGTGTTACACAGATAGGAAGTTGGTAGGTATGAGCATATGATTGTGCAATAAGATCGGCGCAGCTTTTGGAAACATCATAAGGATGCCGTCCTTGGAGTGGGGTACTTTCGGTATAAGGAAGCTCTGCATGGTGGCCATACGCTTTATCGCTTGAAGCAACAATAATTTTTTTGATCCAAGGCGAAAGCCGGCAGGCTTCAAGAAGGTTCCATGTTCCCGCAATATTTGAGGCAAACGTTGAGCGTGGAGAGCGATTGGCATAGCCAACAATGGCTTGCGCTCCCAAATGAAATACGGTTGAAATATCATATTCATTAAGTATGCGCAGAAGAAGTTCAAAATCGAGTAAGTCACCGCGCACAGCCGTGACCTGCTGATGTAAGCCTTCAAGAAAAAATAGAGATCGGTACGCATCGTCACGTACCAGGGTTACGACGTGATTGTCCATGTTGTGTAAAAGTTTGCGAATAAGACAAGGGCCTAAAAGGCCAGTTGCGCCGGTAACTAAAATGTTATTCACGATACGCTCTTGTTGTTAGGCGGATAATTGATGTGGTAACGTAGTAGCAGGAATGAATTCACGTGGCGGTTCGCTCCACACCTTCCAAGGTGCATGCGTTTTCCATGCCTCTTCGAGTACGTGATGTTCGCGATACGTATCCATGCATTGCCAGAATCCGGTGTGCTTATACATCATCAATTGGCCATCAAGAGCAGATTTTTTGAGCGGCTCTTGTTCAAGAACGCAATCATCCTGCGGCGAAAGATATTTAAGAAATTCTCGTTCACAGACAAAAAAGCCCCCATTAATCCATTCATCGTTGATCTTTTTTTTCTCAGCAAAAGAGGTGATTTGGTTGCCATTGATATCAAGATTGCCAAAACGCGAAAATAAATTGACGCCCGTAAGTGTTACCAGCTTTTTGTGTGCAAGATGAAAATTGAGAAGATCTTCGATATTGATATTTGCAAGCCCATCTCCATAGGTGAGTAAAAAACGTTCGGCATTGATATACCGAGCAATGCGTGCGACGCGTCCTCCTGTCATGCAGGTTTGTCCGGTATCAGCAAGGGTAACTTCCCAATCTTCACTGTGAATCTGATGTTCGGTGATTGATCCATTTTTGGTGTGGAGTGTAAAGTCGACGCCATCAAGATGATAATTGAGAAAATAATTTTTGATCATTTCTCCTTTATATCCCAGGCAAATAATGAAGCGATAGAACCCATAATGTGCGTAAATTTTCATGATGTGCCAGAGAATTGGTTTACCGCCAATAGGAACCATCGGTTTTGGCCTAAACTCAGTCTCTTCGCGAAGTCGCGTGCCAAGGCCGCCTGCAAGAATTACTACGGGAAATGGAAGACGCTTCATTACTCAATCTCCCCGATGAATTTAAATCGCTTAATTGTCCAAAAAACCGTATCACATGAAGAGTGGAAGTCAAGGTAAACGTTTGTATTTCTGTTTTGACTGTGTGATGCAAATAAGTAGAATGAGTTCATTGTTAATGAAATATTCGCATAAGGAGAAGTACATGAATACACCCGTTCCATTCAAACTTTTTATGATATCGGCAATGTATGAAAACGGAGGGAATGTTACCCACCGTATGCTTGATGGGCATCCCGAGCTTTTTGTATACCCATTTGAATCTCAATTAGGAACGGTGCTTTCAGCAAATTTTATCCAGACCCTTGTTCCTTTTCGTTATTGTTGGCCAGAGTTTCCGCTTCATGGTGAAGTGACCCAAGATTATGAACTTTTTTTCGATGAAGAATTAAAAACAAAGCTTCGTGCCCCTTCGCGAAGCAAGTTTACGGGTATTGAGCTGGCGATTGATGAAGCAGAACGCAAAGAATTATTTGTTTCGTATATGCGCGACAAAGAACGTACACGTGCTCACTTAGTTGAAGCATTTTTTACGGCAACCTTTCAGAGCTGGAAAAATTACCAACGCACGGGACAAGAAAAAGCATATGTTGGATATAGCCCGGTAATTATGCTCGATGCTGAAAAAATTTTGGCTGATATGCCCCAAGCTCATATTATTCATGTGGTGCGTAATCCTTATTCTGGATACGCCGATACAAAGAAACGACCATTTCCCCTGGCACTGAAAAAGTACGCATGGACGTGGAACATTGCCCAGCATATGGCGCTGACGTATGCGCAAGCATATCCTCATAATGTACATCTTGTTCGCTACGAAGATTTGATCGCAAGTCCTCACGCAACGATGCAAAAGTTGAGTGAGCAACTGGGCATAACTTATACTGAATCAATGCTCTATCCTTCATGGAATGGCGCTCGTATGGAACGGGTCCATCCATGGGGAACTATTCATATCCCAACTTCTGAGGTTAATATTGCCACGATGAATGAACTATCGGCGCAAGAAAAGGCAGAGATTCGTTCAACGTCAATCGTGATGCTCAAGCAATTTGGGTACGATGGTTTGTGTTAATAAATCATTCAGATCTTAGTGCTGCCGACACCAAGCGAAAAACAATTTTTTATGCAAAAACAGATGTCGCCGATCTTGGTGACATCTGTACGCATCTTAAACAAACGCGTGCAGATGAGTCTTCCCGTTATCATGCGCTTGTTACCCATCTAGCACAAAATCGCTTTGGATTGCGTAATTTTAGCGTCAGCCCCTTGCTCCATGCCGGTACGTTTAGGCTTTTGTATCAGGTTGAACATTCATCTGGGGAGCCATTGGTCGTTCGTGTTAATCGTATCCCTGAATATAGTAGGGCGTGGGATTTTTTAATTGATGCGCATATCTATCCTTTATTGCGTACGCATGGTTTGAGTGCGCCAACCGTTATTGACGTTGATGTTTCTCGGCGTACTTTTGCTACTGATTATCAAGTGATGACCAAGGTTGAGGGAAAGAATCTTAAGGCATTTGAAGATGCAGAAACACAATATATGTCGCCCGTTCTTTTGCGTTCCGTAGGAAAATATCTTGCACGGGTACATTCGATTAATGGTGATGGATTCGGACCGATATCAGTTGCTTTGCTGAGTGGATCATCTGCACATCTTCAGGGCCTTCATGCATCATGGGCAGATTATATTATGACGCGTTTTGATGAGCATGTTGCAGTATGTCAGAAAATTCATGCCATTACTTCTGCGCAAGCGGCTCAAATTCTTGAAATATTTGGTAACTATCACCATCTATTCTGCGATGCGCCACAATCACTTTTGCACGGTGATGTTGGAAATCAAAATTTTCTTTCAGATGATGGCGAACGCATTACGGCGCTTGTCGATTGGGAAGACGCCATGGTCGGAGACCCTGTTTTTGACATAGCGTTGTGGGGAACATTTTTTAGGGATGCAATGCTGGCAACGTTTTTGGAAGGGTATACAACGGTACGCTCGTTGCCTGCAGATTTTGAACGTCGTTACTGGATTTATTATTTACGGAGCGCACTTTCCAAAACCGTGCATCGTTTTAGATTCGGTTATACCGACCATCCCGGACGCCCGCCGGCGTCGTTGCGGATTCAAAAGGCATTGAGCAAAATTATTGCTTTCTCATCATTCTCTTCATCATAATCAGCGAGTTAGGTGTGGTTATTCAAGGGAAGGGAGAGGCCATGAAATTAGTACAAGGCTTTCTGCGTTGTGTGCTTGTTGTCATATGTTTGGTTGGAGAGGCTCAAGCCGAACTTCTTCTGGTGAAATCTGCAGAAGGGACGCTTACGCCGGTAACCAATGCCGATGAAAATTGCACAACTCTTTATAAAACTATTCTAAAGTATCAATGGCCAACCTGCTTAGCAACGCTTCAAGAATTATCATCAGAAGAAAAACAAGCCCTTTTTGCGCCAACGCCACATGCAGAAGAAGATTTTATTCGGAAGCAGGTGAAACAAATTGATGAATCATATGATGTTATTTTTATCCCAACAGTTTTGTATGAACTTTTTTGTTTATCCGGTGAAATGTTGGGTGATGAAAATTTTGAAAAAACAAAAGTCTCTATATGGGAATCTACTGAAAGCATACAACCTATTCTTGAACGTAAGGGAGCAAGCAAACAAGATGTTCTAGCTCTTTATGATGAACAAAACCGTGCAGAAGCGGTACGAAATGCTTTTTTTGCGGTTAACGAAAAATTAATAGAGTATCTCACGCTCAATGAATTATTGAGCAATAAGGTGCCTTTTGGCGTGATGACATTGGATGATGTACAAAAGGATGCGCAAACAAAATCAATCATACAGATGATAAAAGCATTGCTATCGCAGCTCTTATCTATGAATGAAAATAACTATTTTGTATTCCGTGATAATCAATCAGTCAGAGCTTTTTTGCAACAAGAATTGGATAGCACTGATTTGAATAAGATGTTTTTTTATAACGTCGTGAAACTTGAATATGAGGCGCGTGAAAAGAATAAGGCGCTCTTGTATCGCGGCGTTTCTCCTTTTGATGCTTTTCTGGGCTACGGAGAAAAAGAAGTTGAGTATAAGGGCGAAGTTCTTGATCTTCCTGTTGCGGCGAGCGATAAAGAAGCGTTTGAACAATTAAAGGAACTCCACAAGAAAAAATCCCTTATTCCGCGATCAATTTCTTATGGAAATTCTTTGTTTGCGGGAATTGTTCATGATTCAGGGAGTCGTGGAGCCTCGTCATTTTTATATTTTTGCGAAAAAGGTAATGCGGGATATGCGCTCTTTATTGATAAGGAGCGCTATGTAGATGGTGATTTGGCACAGTTATTTTTTGTTGCGCCACTATCTACGATCAGCGCTTTGTTTGCGCAAGGTGAATTTTTTCATTCACGTACACGCGTATGTAGTTATATCCCACCAGAAATTGCAAAGCCAATTAAGGGGTTATACAGCGAAGTTGGAGAACTTGGCGTTGTAGATTATCCAGAAGTGGTTTGCTTTGAGGGTGATCCATTGCGGCATATTGAACGCATTGCTCGCTATTTGAGCGGCGAGAATATTAAAGTATTGAGCCGCGTTGGGCAGAGCTTAGGCATGTTTGATCAAGATCGTTTGTCGGCATTTTATAAAATGTTTTATACCTTTGACGTTATGCGTCGTATGGCACAGCCTACGTTTTTTGAGCTCGAAAAGCGTTTGTTTAATACCTATAAAGAATATGTTGGTGGGGTGAAAGAACATCAAGAAAATTTTTCAAATGCACCTGTTCTTAGGGTAGAAGAATTGGTGACTGTGATACGAAGTTTCTGGCGTGTGAACGAGAGCTTACGGAAAGACAATACGCTATGGCTCAATAATCAAACACCCACTAAGGCACAACCAAATGTCATACAAAAGATGGTGGTTAATCAGGGCGCTAAAATTTTATTTCTTGGCGATCTACATGGTAGCGTTCATGCATTACTGCGCAACCTGCGTCGACTTTGCGTTCTTGGATATATGAATGAACGATTTCAACTTGCAAAAAATACCTATCTTATA
The DNA here is from genome assembly GCA_041652535.1 of Candidatus Babeliales bacterium. Taxonomy (GTDB): domain Bacteria; phylum Babelota; class Babeliae; order Babelales; family RVW-14; genus UASB124. The sequence continues at coordinate 6,263 of JBAZHB010000005.1, read as the reverse complement.
GCACTTGGTGATTATAGTGATTTAGGGCGATATGGGACCGAAGTCATATACCTTCTTTTGCGGCTTTTTCTGAAAAATCCAGGAAACGTTGTTTTGCTGCGTGGTAATCATGAGGATAAAAACATCAATGAGAGCTGGGGTTTAAAAACCGAACTTGCTACGAAGTATGGTGATGAAGGCAACGTGCTTTTAAAATTGATAGATAAACGTATTTATCCGTATCTTCCCGTAGCGTTGTTTCTTGGTTGTAATAATACGTTTGTTCAGTGCTGTCATGGTGGTATAGAGCCTGCATATGATCCACAAAAACTTCTATCTTCACTTCATAATTACAACTACCAAGCAGTAGCGCGTTTTGCTTTTCCCGATGCGCGCTTCTTCAGCGATGGCTTTACGCAAAGCTATTTTGCTTTCAAAAATCCAGGTGCTGTTGGCAAAATTGTACATCGCCCCCAACATCCAGATGGATATCTTGCAGATACCGCAGCAACTATCGGTTTTTTAGGTACCTCTGCATACACGAATGTGAAGGCCTTTTTTAGAGCACATCAACATTCCTATGTTGGATTAAAGATGCTTCCTGCAAAGGGTAAAGAAATTGATATGGCACAAGCTCGTATCAAACTTAACCAAATGCCTGTAGGAGATGTGGCTTATCTGCCATGGTGGAAAGATGTGGTGAATGGAGATCCTGATATTACTGCGGATGGTTTCTTGCTTAAAAATTATGGTCCTGTTTTTACTTTTTCTTCAGCACCTGAAGGGGCCTCGTATCCTCCTGACGCTCCACTTGATTGTGACTGCATTGGTATTTTGACGGTATCCGCATCATATGATACATGGCGATTGTTGCCTTATGAATTGCCGCTAGTCCCTGCGCGCGATGGAAAATACGTTCGCATAAGTAAAAAGGCGGATTGGCTAGGAAAACTTATTGATGATCAAGCACGCGTTTATGATTGTCTCTCGATAGAATTTCTTGATGAACCGTGGGATAAAGCTGCGCAAGTTACTGCTCAAAATGGCGGGTTACCTGAGATTAATAAATGGACAGATCTGGTAAAAAAGGGAAAGATTGCGACTGATAAAGATTTTAAGTCGGCGTTAGCGGTGGCGCAGCATGGAATTAAAGATTTCACAAAAAATTCACTAAATCTTTTTGAGGCGTTAATCAAACAGAGCCGTAGCATTTCACAACCTGACACTAAGAAATCGCTTTTTACTCAAGCAATGGATTTTGCCCTGCAATTTGGTGAATTTGAAGATGAAGAGTTGAGCGAGTATCTGTTTTTGTTCATAGAGGATATAGTTAAAAATGCTAATGACCTTAATGCTGATGATCAAGAAAAATTGATTACCGATGCTTATGCTGCAGCTTTGCGTGGGCAAGAAAAATTTCCTGAAGGGACGTTGCATCTTTTGAAGGCAATTATTGAAGCAAGTCAGGGAATTTCTGATAAGAAGTTTGTCATTGATATAGCTCGTAAATCGCTGATGCTATTTACGCCTCTTGCTGAGGTAGATAATAACGCCCTCTCTGCTGCTTTATATTGCTCTGGAGAACTTATAAAAAGCTATAACCCTTATGATCCTGCTATTAAGTTGATGATTATTAAAACTGCCATTGAGATTGCGGAAAAAGGACGGATGGGTGAAGAGCCGTATGTGAAAGCAGGTACGCATGATCTGGCAAAGGCGTTGGTGACGGAAACTTTGGGGTTGCAAGCTCTGCAACAACAAATTGCTCGAGAAATATGGAGTGAGGTACAAACGGGAAATGGTACTATAGATGCGGAGACTTATGTTAAAACTTATTTTGGCCCAAGACCTGAAGAATTGCTGCAACTAGCCACAGACCCGAATGTAGGACAAGGCCCCGAATATTAGTTTTTGATTTAAAAATTCCTGATCTCTTCAAAATCATCAAAATGCATTGTCGTTCCGCAGACGCTGTAATACGTTTCGTGCCCCTTGCCCAAGAGCGCAATGATAGATCCTTTGCGTGAGAGGGCGGCGGCGTGTGCAATTGCTGCATGTCGATCTGGTTCGATAGAAACCTTGTGCTTGAGATCCTGCGGAATGCCAGCAACTATTTCATCAATAATTGTATGCCGATCTTCAAAACGAGGGTTGTCATCAGTAATAATAACTTTATCACCCATTGTTGCGGCAATTTGTCCCATAACTGGACGTTTGGCGCGATCGCGATTGCCTCCACAGCCAAAAACAATAATAAGATCAGTGGTGTGGGGACGAAGGGTCGTAAGTGCTTCGTGAAATGATGATGGGTTGTGAGCGTAATCGACAAATGCATATGCACCATTGGCAAGTACATGACGTTGCAGCCTGCCCGGAACGCCGGAAAATGAACGTAGTGCAGCAGCAATCTGTTCTGGGGTGATGCCAAGATGTGCGCACAACAATGATGCCATGCTGAGGTTATAGCAGTTAAATGAACCAAAGAGTGTTGGACAGGTAATCTCTAGGGTTGTTGTTGGTAGATTGAGTGCTAAGGAAACGCCCTCGAATGAATTACGTATCATTGTAAAATTAATTGGTGCATTTTCTTCAGTCGGTCGTGGAGCTGTCGGATCAAATTTCCCGCATGCAACAACCGAAGCGTTAATTTTGTTGGCCTGCTCTGTCGCTATAATTTGCGCGCGTTTTCCCCAGATATCATCGGTGTTAATAACGCAGGTTGCATGTTGCTTGAGTTGCGAAAAAATACTCGCCTTTGCTGCAAAGTAATCTTCAAGTGTCGCATAAAAGTCCATGTGCTCAGGTGCTAGATTGGTAAAACCGATGGCATCAAATGCTACCCCATGAACACGATGCAGGCTGAGGGCATGCGAGGATACTTCCATAACGACATGAGTAACACCGTGCTTAAGACATTGTGTAAAAAACATCTGAAGGTAATCACCCTCAGGCGTTGTATTGCTACTTGGTGCAACGGTATCACCAATTTTGTTGGCGATGGTACCTAAAATTGCCGTTTTGTAGCCTGCGTGCCGCAGAATATGGTCAACAATGTACGTGGTAGTTGTTTTGCCCTTTGTTCCTGTAATCCCAATGATAGTTAATTTTTGCCAAGGGTGCCCAAGCGCTGCGCTTGCACGTTCGGCAAGTGCTATACGTGTGTTAGTCACAATTTCAAGGCGTGCATGAGCCTGCTGACATTGTTCCTGAAGTGTGGGCGTTACCATGTCTTGTTCTACAACGATGGTAATTGCCCCCTTTTCAAGTGCGCAGGTAATGTAACGCGTGCCATCATCACGAAATCCTTTGATGGCAACAAATGTTGATCCTGGGCCAACATGATCGGTATGACAGGTAACCGGATAAATTTCAGGTAGCAGCATTGCTTTCTTCCTTAAAATGAGAAGGCTCCTGAGTTACTACCCCAGGAGCCGAGACTAAGTGCTAATTTTATGGCTGTTTAGGCAATTAGTAAAGGAGTTGCAAAATATCTACTAAACTTTGGGCAACAAGACGTGCTGCAAGACCTCCTGTACGTTTTCGACCAATAATATTTTTAACCCATCAAATAACTTATCAAGACCGACCAAATCGTTTTGGTTGAGCTTTGGAATAATGACGTTTTTAAGGCCGTGCTGTTTGGCCGCTAGTATTTTTTCTTTCAAGCCACCAATAGGAAGAACTTCACCTTGCAAGTTGAGCTCTCCGGTCATGGCAAATTCTCCGCTAATTTCACGTTGTGTGAACGCAGAAAGAATTGATGAGAGCAGCGTGATGCCGGCAGAAGGACCATCTTTTGGTATGGCACCTGCAGGCAAGTGTATGTGCAGGTCATACTCATTAAACGTCTTTGTTTCGATGTTGAAGAAGTTTGCGTGCGATTTAACGTACGTCATTGCCGCTTGCGCTGACTCTTTCATTACATCGCCCAGTTGTCCGGTCAAAAGTAATTTGCCGGTTCCCGGCATGAGAACCGCTTCAACTTGAAGGACTTCTCCTCCATAAGGAGTCCAGGCAAGTCCGTTGGTAACGCCTATCTTATTGCCATGCGAGGCATTTTCGCTGTGCATGTGCGCAGGGCCAAGAAAGGTTGTCAGGTTGATTTCATCAAAGTGAGGAACTTTGTTTGTTTCAACCAGCGAGCGCGCATATTTTGAACAAAGCTTTTGAATAAAACGTTCGAGTTCGCGTACTCCCGCTTCGCGTGTGTAGTCATTGATGACGGTGCTGAGTACTGGCTTTGTAATCTCAAAACCTTTGTCTTCAAGCCCAGCGTTTTTAATTGCTTTAGGGATAAGGTGCCGTTCGGCTATTTCAACTTTCTCCTCATGGATATATCCGGAAAGTTGGATAATTTCCATGCGGTCACGCAATGGTGCTGGTATGGCGCCTAAATCATTTGCGGTGGCGATGAACATGACCTTTGAAAGGTCAAAGTGAACGCCAAGATAGTTATCATAAAAAGAATGGTTTTGTTCTGGATCAAGTACTTCGAGCAATGCCGAAGATGGGTCGCCGCGGTTAGACATCCCTATTTTATCAATTTCATCAATCACAATGACCGGATTGCTGCTGCCAGCTCTGCGTATTGCTTGTATAAAACGTCCAGGAAGTGCGCCAACATAGGTGCGTCGATGCCCACGAATTTCTGATTCATCATAGACACCACCAAGTGATATACGGAAAAAGTTACGACCTAAACAAGCGGCAATCGAATGGCCAAGTGATGTTTTGCCAACGCCTGGAGGGCCAAAGAAACAAAGAATCGGTGTGTTGCAATCCTGTTTTAAAAAGCGGACTGACAGAAAGTCTAGGATGCGATCTTTAATTTCATCAAGCCCATAGTGATTGGCATTAAGTACTGATTTTGCATGTTCAAGCGAACAGTTGTCGGTGGTATGAACGCCCCATGGCATAAAAAGAAGCCACTCAAGATAATTACGTATAACGGTAGCTTCCATTGAATCTGGCGGTGTTTTTTCAAGACGACGCAATTGGCGTTGTCCTTCGGTGTGTGCCTCTTGGGTAAGGGGCAATGTTTCGAGCTTTTTCTTAAGATCATCAAGCTCAATATCGCCATCATCACCGAGTTCTTTTTGGATAGCTTTAAGCTGCTCACGCAGATAATATTCACGTTGAGATTGGTTTATTGAATCGCGGGTGTTTGACCGTATACGTTCTTGTACTGAGTTAATTTCATATTCGCCGCGAAGGAAATCGGCAATGCCTGCAAAAAGTTGGGCATAGGTTTCTTTTTCAAGTAACGTTTGTGCTTGCGTTACATTCAGATTGAGGTGGGAGAGAATGAAATCGGCGATACGTTCTGGTTCACGAATTTGTGCCAAAATTGCTTGAAAATCTGGACCAAAGACGCGACCATCATTTGCTAAATTTTCAACAATAGTTAAAAGATTTTTAAGGTTGCGATCAAGTTCGGCAGGATCACTTTTAAGCGCTGTTTCTGGATCAATTGGCGTGACTACTGCCTGCAGAAGCTCTTGATCAGAAACAACATTTTCAATATGTGCTTTACAAAGTCCCTGGGCAAGAACTTTGATGCCTCCCTCGGGCAGATGCATAATGCGCATTATATTGCTTACGGTGCCCATTTTATAAAGATCTTGTATGCCAATAGGTCCTTGATATTCTGACGCCCCTTGTCGAGCCGCAAGTAAAAGTACTTTCTTGTGGCTTTGCAGGGCAAGCTCAACGCCCTTGATGATTTTCTCATCAAGAATGAGTAACGGTACGACCATGTGCGGAAATACAACAACATCAATTGTCGGGATGATTGGCACGGTTGATGGGATGTCGTTGTTGCGCGCATAATCATTGTTTTGGTCTGTCATGATATTCACCCTCCCCAAATTTACACAGATGCGAGTGCGATGTGCGGGCCCCCTAACTGCCACTCAAGCTGTTCATATGACGCTGCACCTGCGATTTCCTACATCAATATTAAGGGAACGTCCTGGAGTAATGCAAGCTTTGTAATCTTGGGTGAATTTACCGCGAAAGAGCCTTAATTTGCCTCTTGAAGGACTCTAATGCCATACTGCAGATCAAGAGCGTATGCGAAAGGGATAGAATGGCCCATGAAAAAAATGATACGTTGGCCCTTCATGGCGTATATAAGAACTATGAACAGGGTGGCGCACTGGTGCCGGTACTTAAAGGTGTAGACGCAGCTTTTCATCAAGGCATGTCATATGCCATTACCGGTGTTTCAGGAAGTGGCAAATCGACGCTTCTTCATGTACTAGGTGGTTTGGATGTTCCAAGTT